>DMWH01000199.1 GCA_003483345.1 Clostridiales bacterium
CTTCATTTGTAATTTTATATTTTCTACCGACATATTTGGATTAATTGTATTTTCGTGAGAAAGTGCGATTATGGATGCAGAGGTTGCAAATTTTGCAGCTGCATCTATATCAATATTTGACAAATAACAATATACTAATGCTGCCATAAATGCATCCCCTGCTCCTGTTGCATTAACAGGTTTAATATTATCTGGCTTAATAATTTTCATTGTATCCCTGTTGCAATAAAATACGCCTTTTTCCCCAAGAGTAATAAATATTTGTATTACTCCTTTTTCGAGTAAGAAGTCACCGTTTTTTATGAGGCTTTCTTCGTCACTTGCGGCTAATCCGGTTATTGCTTCTACTTCAAGTCTATTGGTCTTAAGAGTGTGAATATGCCCTGCTAAGTTTTTAACCTTTATTGCCTTAGTCACTGATACAGTATCAAGAAATATATCTTTATAGTTATATTTATGCAGCAAATATTCAAGTACCTTAGCCGGAATATTTGTATCCAATACAAGCAATTTGGAATTACGTAGTGTTTTGTATTTTTCCTTAATAAAATCAACAGACATTTTTTCCAATATTTCCATACTGTTTATTGCTATATACATGTCATTTTCTTCATCTAGAACAGCCAGGTAGATAGAGGTATTTTCACCTTTTATTATCATGCTGTCATTCATGTCCAAGCCTATTTTAGCAGATTCTTCTAGAATTTTAAAACCATAAATATCATCGCCTAAAACACTGATAAGCTTTGTATTAATACCAAGTCTCACCAAATTTTCACTAATATTTCTGCCTACTCCCCCTAATGAAACTTTAACAGTTCCTATATTAGAGTCTTCAAGAATCAACTTGTGATTTGGGAAACCTTGAATATCAATATTTACTCCGCCTAAGACTGTTACATATTGCAATGCATTTTGTTCCATAGTACCCTCCGACATTCTCCGAATTCCATCTATACCACCGGTTTCTTGAATTTAAAATAGCGGGTATAATAAAAAAGGCTCAATATGAATATGAAATCTAATTATACAATATTACAAGTATATAATACAATATTTCTTAGAGCCTTGCTAATATATTTTATTAAAATAAGATATTAATTGAGTTAAACCATTTCTTACTAATTCACTTTCTCTATCCTCTTTTTTATACACATGGAATCTTTATTTTACTAAATTCAAGATGCTGTTCATAAATCCATCAAAGTTTGTTGTCAGTATATAATTCAAAAGCAACACTTCTCCAATTTCATTTTCATTAACTAAATTCACTATACTTTCTTTATAATGTCTTGGGTCGACTACATATATTTCACTGTAGTGAGGTGTCAAAAATGGAACAAGGGCATTGCCGTAGGAGTCTTTTATAACCATGATTTTTTTGTCTGTTTCAGCATTGGTTTTAATTATGCCAAGAGCAAAGTCGCCGCCTAAGAAAATGCCGTACTTTTGGTCTAAAAAGACATACTTTTTATTTATTACATCACCATTATAAAAATTTTTTTCACCGGTTTCTTTGTCATAGTAAAATACTTTCATATCGGTTTTAACAGGCGGAATATAATAAACCACATTATCCGGGTTGTTGTTTACAGTTTCGGATGGATTAACGGAAGATATGTAACCTAAATAATCACCCGCCTCGTTGCTTTTATAGCTATCCAAAGAAACAGTTTCAAGTCCTGCCGAATCAGCAAAGCCCATGTATCCATAATATGCTCCAAGGGCAGTCCAATGATGGTCTGTTCTGTAATAAACATATTCATCAATATGTTCTTTAATAGGTGTGTAAGCATCTACAGAAATTATATTATCGGAAAAATTATCATTAACAAATTTTATTGCGTTAAGTTGTGAATCAGATAAATCCTTATATTTTTCGTTTGTCAAAAATTCTATTTGAATTGGTGCAAGCAAAGAATAAACTTTCACATCTTCGCCTAATTTTCTGCTTACCGTATTAATCATATTGGCATATAATTTAGCTTTTTCTCGGTTAAATTTATACAATTCCATAACCGTATCATTTAATATTAACAAGTTGCCTTTTGTGCTTGCCTCTGCATTAGTATCTTTAGGTTTTTCACCTGATTCATTTGTCTCGATGCCCCCAACATTTTGTCCTTCAAAATCAACCAAAAATACTTCTTCTTCTCTTTTAATTCCTTTTAAAGATGTTATTTTTTTGCTTATTTGAGCTAAATTTTCTCTATTAAAAAAATGGTCGGTAAAAAAATCCTCAAAACCCCTAAAATATTTACCGGATAAAAGAGTATCAAAACTGTAAACAGGCTTTTGTGCCAAAGTTCTGTTTTCTGCATCTGAAATTGTTTTATTATTAGGAGCTAAGAAATTGAAAATTGTAAATATATAAATTAATGATAAGAATATAAATATGTTTAGAAATTCTATTTTACTTTTTTTGTTCATATACTGCCTCGCTAAAATCTAAAATACAGAAACGGGTTATAAGTTTGTCCAATGAGCAATATAGTGCTTACAATTAAAATTGTTGCATTAAAAGCTAAAATTATCAGTTTAGACGGTTTATAACTGTTTATTACTGTCAGTTCACTTAATTTGTTATATATTGCATTGAATATAGGTGTACTGCAAAGAGCAGCAAATATTAAGAATATTATATTATTGAAAAACTCAACTTCAAATTTTACATCATACAAAGGATTATCGCCATAACCAAACAAAATGCCCACAAATTTTAATCCTTTTGTAATATCTGTATAGTAGAAAAATACCCAACCGATTATGACTATAAGCATTAAATAAATATGTAATAAAACTGAAGGAATTTCGTCCAATACTCTAGATAATAATTTTCTTTCTAATAATAAAAAAACACCATAATAAATACCCCATATAACGAAGTTCCAACTGGCACCATGCCAAAGACCTGTCAGCATCCAAACAATAATTATATTCCGGGCAAAATTTTTTCTGTTGCCTCCAAGAGGAATATATACATAATCTTTGAAAAACGAGCTTAGAGAAATATGCCACCTTCGCCAGAAATCTTGTACACTTTTTGCTATATAAGGATAGTTAAAGTTTTCTTTATAAGTAAATCCAAACATTCTGCCCAGTCCTATTGCCATATCTGAATATCCGGAGAAATCAAAATATATTTGAATTGTATACATAATTATTCCAAGCCAGGCTCCTAAAATTGACAGGTCACTTAAATTGCTGTCCAAAAACACTGTAGCAACTTGACCGGCTGTGTTTGCAATTATTACTTTCTTTAATAAGCCTATAATAAATCTGTTGATACCATAACTGAAATTGCTTGGCGTTATAACTCTGTTGTCAATTTCATAAGCTACATCGATATATCTTACTATTGGTCCTGCAATCAATTGATGATAGAGTGACATATATAAAAGCAGCTTGTAAAACTTCTTTTGAGCAGGAACATCTTGTCTGTATACATCTACAACATATGAAATAATTTGAAATGTATAAAATGATATCCCTATAGGTAATCCGATTGAACTTAAGCCAATGTTAGTATTAAACACAAAATTAATGTTGTTAACAAAGAAATTATAATACTTAAATATTCCAATCATTGATAAATCAATTAATATTGCTGTCCACAAAAAGACTTTGCTCTTATATGTTCCTTTATATTTATCAATTAATAATGCAAAGGAAAAATTGATGATTCCGCTTAGTAATAATGCTAAAATAAAAAAAGGTTCGCCCCAGGCATAAAAGAACAAAGAAAAACTTAGCAAAATGATGTTTCTGTAGGTATTATTTTTGCTGATAAAATATAAAATTAAATTTATGGGAAAAAATAAATATAAGAAAACTAAACTTGAAAATACCATCTTTCTGAACTTATCCTCCAGATTTCTACTTACTTCCCAATCATATTAACTCCCTATCAATGCATATATTCCCAAGTTAACAGATAAGAAAGAAAACTCCCAAAAGAGGGTGCTTTATTCTTGCTAATCTACACTTAAAAAGTGTTTATTTTTATTCTACATTTGTAGAATATGTTTTGTTTTTATTCTACACTTGTGGAGCAAGAATGTCAATATTTAATTTATTTAAAAAGGCTGCCTTTTTACAAAGGACAGCCTAACTGATACTTTTACTATTTAATTTTCTACCCTGCGGTTATTATCAATTATCTTTTACAAAAACAACTTTACCATTCTCTATTCGCACCAAAAGTACATTTTCTATAGATTTATATAAGACCTTTCCGCTATCATTAAAAATAATCAATTTATATTGGGATTCGCTATTTTTATCAAATATTGCAACCATGTAACCATTTTGAACTTCTAAACTTTTTAGAATGCCTCCGGGGTTTACCGATTCTTCATTGCCGTATACATAAAGCTGATTGTTATCCTTCAATGAATAATATAGTTTCCCTTCCAATGCTTCATATAAATCCACCGCTTTATCTACCAATAACTCAGCCTTTCCGCCGGCAAGCGGAACTTTATAAATAAAATGATTTTGGTCTGCAAAATATATTATATCATTTACAATTTTAAAGCTTGCAACTTCATTGTCACATAATCTTACCTGCTCATTTGTGTTTATGTTAACCCTATAAATGCCTGTTGTTGTATCTTTATTGTTTTCCAAAAAATATCCATAATATCCTAAAACATAAATTTCATCACCTATTAAATACAAATCTTTGCTTGAAGTTGCTGCACGAGAATTATTATCCACATCTTCATAAATGATCATACCATAAGAAAAATTAGAGTTACCTATATTTACATATTCTTTCTCGCCATTCTTTTTAACCTGCAGATTTTCTACAAAAAATGGACCTCTTTGCTCAACTCGTACAGTATAGTCATCATATATTTTTATTAGGGAATAACCACTGTCAAGAACTTCAGAGGTACCATCATCTTTAAGCCATACAAGATGATCCGTGCCCATAGTTACTCCTCCTGTATGATAGCTGAGTAATGCTTTGCCGTTTTCGGTTTTTATAAATGCATACAATATGTCTCGGCCATATCCATCCTCAGGAAGCTCATATACCTTTTTCGCATTAGTAGGGTTATTTACCGGAGCTTGATAAATAATTCCATTAGCTCCTTCATAGTAAAAATAATCACCTGCCATTGTAAAAGCTCCTTTTTCACCAGTTTCACGAGTTACAATCGGAAGTGTCAATTGACCTGCCGCCGGAGAGCTGTCGGTTGAATTTAATACTAAGCCGTTTTTATTATCAAAAGAATATTCCCAGCCGAATTCTTCGACTGCAAATTTCCATGTTAAAGGTAAATACGTTATGTTTTTAAATAAAAGCACCGGATATTTTTCTTTGCTGTTATCAATTGTTTTACCATTAACGGTAATTTTGAATTGAGCTATTTGAGCATAATATGAACTGCTGTTTTTTATAATTGATTCGTACTTTTCATAGCTCCAATTTGCACCTGTCTTTATTATTTTAAGTCCGGTACTGCTGTCCCATGCAGTTTCAAGTCCCATGAACCTGCTGTCATAATAAGTCATCGGAAAATAAGTAATACCATTATAAACAATTAAGGGATATTGTCTGTAACTATTTTCTATACTTACTCCATTTAAGCTGACTTTAAATGTCGGCAATGAAACTCTGACACTGCTTGCTGCTTCTGCCTTTTGAGCAGGAATTACAGTTATAGTTATCATCAACATAACTAAAAACAGATATAATTTTCTTCTCATTGAAGCCTCCTATTCATAACTTGAATTGTTCTACTCTGATATATTAGTAGTTTCATTTTCTTGCAATTGTTTTTCCAACTGATTTAAATCAACTATTATCACTTCCGCTATATCATTATTAATATTTTCTTGTGTTGTTGGATAAATTTCTAAGCTGCTTTCTGCTTGTGATATATTATTAATTACAGGTTGCTCAACTAAACCAGATTCACTTTCAATATTTTGAGGTTGATTATTCGCATCAGGGGTTTGAGCTTCTGCTTTGTTTTCGTTTTTAATATCAATTTCATTTGTGCCTGCCATTTGTTCATTTAGAATACTATTTTGAGTAGGTATCTTTTCCGGTTGTTCTACACCGCTCACATTAATCAATGTGCCTGAGTTTATTACAAGCAAAATTACTGTAACAAGCATAATAATACCTCTTCTTTTCTTTGAATTATCAAAGATACCTTTAATTCTTAACTCAAGACTTTTTCTGGTGGTTATTATATTAGTTGAAAAAACAGGACCTATAGCATTATCATTCATTACAGCCATTTTAAGTATAATATTGCAATAAAATCTTTTCCCTTCAACATCGGTATCATTCAAAACATAGTCATCACATGATTGCTCCATATCTTTGTTTGCTTGTTTTACCATAAAATGTACTGCGGGATTGAACCAATGAACAGCAGAAACGACCATCAATATAGCCTTTATAATTATATCATTCCTCTTAAAATGCACTAACTCGTGCTTAAGTATCATCCTCAACTCATCAGGCGTATAATTCTCCGAAGGCAGTACCAATATAGGCTTTATTAGTCCAACCAACATTGGACTCTTAACCTTTTTGCTTATAAATACTTGGACATTTTTTCTAATATTCAGTTCTTTTTTCTCTTCTGTAAGTATTGTTTTAATAACATTATTTGATGTAAATTTGCTCCATCTTAATATGTCACGTAAAAATCCTATGTAGGAAAATACTATATAAACCAAGTATAATATAACTACAATACAATAAATCAAATATAAAACTTCACCAAGGCTATCGTTTAACCTAAGCAAATTAACAGGTTCTATCTTTGATAACTGCTCCGAAACAGCAGTTGAAGGCAATAACCCGCTTGTAACGGGTTTTTTAAATAATTCGGGTAGATAATTTCCATATGAAAATGGCAGTAACATTCTTATGGAAACAGCAATCCATAAAATGTATCTCCATTTAGCAGAGTATCTTTTTTGAAGAATTGGATTAATACATAACAATAATATAATTAATGGGGTAACGCTTAAACTTATTGATAGCAAGTTATAAAACAATCTCATGATTTAGATACCTCGTCCACAAAATTACTTAATTCTTCTAAGTCTTCCTTGCTTATTGCATCTCCGTCATATAGAGCTGCAACAAGACTTTTCAATGAATTTTTGTGCACTTTTTCAAGGAATGTTTTGCTTTCTTTCTGTAAGTAATCCTTTTCACTTATAAGAGGTTTGTAATAATTAAACCTTCCTTGCTTTGAAACTTCAATAAATCCCCTGTCAACCAGCCGAGATAAGAAGTTTAAAACTGTTGTATGAGCCCAACTCTTTTCTCCCTCTAATTTTTCAATAATATAAGCTGATGATACAGGTTTACCTGCTTCCCAAATTATCATCATTATTTCAAGCTCACTGTCAGGTAATCTTTTTATAGTTTCCATTTCATACCCCTTTCAAAATATATTGCATATATTATTAAATTCATTCTACAACTGTAGAATGAATTTGTCAAGTAATTTTACACTTAAAAACAATGTATAATATTATTCTTTATTCATTGAAAATTTTAGGCTGAAATAATTTTCTTTCGTATTTTCTGACGGCACTAATATATTTGTTATCTTATTGTAGCCTGAATGCTCTATATCGCAATTAAATACTATTCCGGCTTCAACAAAGTGGTAGCCCTCAAAACTATTATTTACTATATTATCTGCTATTCGTTTCGGGATTTTTGAAAATAGCCCCATTTCATTCTGTGCCCCTGCAAAAGCAAGGGATGCCAAAAACATATGCTTATCATATGAACCAATCATATAATCATGGTTTTTCATTTCAATGTCAAATGATACACCTGTCACATATCCGTTTTCTATCGTAAAATTATACTCCGGCTTTTCAGTAATATTGATATAAATTACAGTCCCGTCAGTTTCCTTCTCCGCCCATTTCCCTTCTTCATCCAAGTATTCATTACCAAAATCAATTTTGTACAGCTTTGCATAATAATTGTGATTCTCTGCAAATTCTGCTACATTTATATCACCCTTATTGGGAGGAAGCTGCTGTGCAGAGGATATCATAAAAAAAGCAGCAAATGTTGCCAAAGTTGCACCGACATAAATCACGCCTCTATACCATTTCGTATCCTTGATAGTGTAAGATATTGATTCATCCCAAGGCTGTGTTTCATTCTCTATACATAAATTGTAGCTTTTGAAAAGGCGAATTATACTATAGATAGGAATATCAAATCCCATCCCTCTGCTTATAACACCCCATGTCCTCACAAGTCCATCTGTATAAGAAAGACGGCTTCCATCGGGGTTTTCTATTCTTAGCCCAAAAACTGCCTTCCCGTGTGTAGTTCCAAACAAATGGAGCAAAAGCGGCTCTAAAAACAGCATCATTATAGTTGTTATAAATCCATCGAGAAATTTCTCTGCATTGTTTCTACCCACCACGTTTACATGAAACATAAATGCAAGAAAAGCCGCCCAAAATATCGCATATATAGCGCCGTCGAAAGTCCTGGCTAAATATCTTCGCCATGGGTAATATACCTGCGGCAACTCATCGCCAATATTTGCCCTATCCATCCCGGACAAATTTTCAATTTCTTTTATCAGCATATCATTCTCCCTTGCAATTTGATGCCTTAATAATACACTATGAAGTCTGTTCACAGTCAAATACTTTTTCAGTTCATTTAATATTTTCAGTCTGTATTTTCCTGCTTCTTTGAATTCTTTAGATCGTAAGTATAAGGACCCGGATTCAAGTCTTCATAATATTCGCCTTCTATCATTTTTAGCCTTAAATACTGATTTTCTCCGTTAATCGGGAATAAATCATTATTTGACAGTGTCACCATAGAGATATCTTCTGTTACTCCTGATTCATTCCAACCTTTTAACATATCTAAATCAAAAGTCCATTGTGGTGTTATTAATTTTTCTTTTCCCTTTAANNGCATATAGGACTGTGCCAGTAAAAATATTTTCTCGCCAGATGAATTAACTGCCATGTCAACAACTATTACGGCATGACCGGGACTTCCCCCAACAATAAACACATCGCCAATATTCATGTTATCAATACTTACACTTATCAGCTCTTTTTCCAAAGAAAGGGTTCCGGAGTATGCAAAAACCATATCCATATATTTTCTGAAATCTTCATATGAATTTGAAGGCTCTGCAGCCTTATAATATTCCACATCATTTCCTTGTACATTAATTCTATAACCTTCCATCCATTTCTTATATTCAGCTTTAAATCCTGATACGAAATTAAAGCTTATTTTATCATATAGTCCTTGCGAATAAAGGTACTCCGCCCTTAAAAGCATAATTGCATCCGCACACTGATGGAGGTCTCTGTTACCGATATCTACATCAAATACGCTGTCATAAATTCCTGTTGGAGATTTTTCTCTACCGTCATAATATAAAACCTTTTCGCCATAGGGTTTGAGCTTTTGATTCCTCAAAAATTCCGCAAAGCTCCCTTCTCCATATTCAACTCTGGTGTATCCTTCTATTGGCAAATATCTGTCTTTAACAGTCATTCCTTCCTTGTTAAGGAGGTTATTTACGGCATCGTCTTGATTATCAGACAAATTAAAAGGTACTTCAGTCGAATCCAATCCGACATTTTTGTATCCTGTTATTAACAAACCTATTAATATACCATAAATACATAATCTTCTTATAGACATAACAATCACAGTCTCTCCATATTATTTAAATAGTTTTTATCATCATTTTGGGATGCTTTTAAATGCAGCCTGCTCTTTGTATAATAATTATAGTATATATGCTCAGGATTTGAAATGCTCAAAAGAATTAGTTTGCTTCATATGCCTGAAGGGGGTTATTTTCCAATATCTCCTCAACTTCTTCAAATCCGGTCAAAAATTCATAATTGTATCTTGCAGGCAAGGCAAATACATAGGTTGTATTTTCTCCTAATTTTCTCGGGCCGATGGGTGCCGCACCCACGCTGAATTCCCCGTTATTGAGGGATTCCAACTGGTCCTTGGTAAATACCATTACGGGAATATCCTGTCTGGGGGTTTTTTCGGTCCACTCCGGATGTCTTATATAAAAAATCGGGCCTGATTGGTTTGCTTTTGAATCAATTAATGATACACCTTCCCATTTATCTTCTATTACACTGTATCCTATCCAGCTTGCTGGCAAGGTGAAATAAAATCCGTATTCTTTATTATTATATATAAATGAATTAAGGTCAATATAATCCCCTAGTTTTATATCATCTATATGCCATTTTCCATCTATATTTCTTATTATAAATGTTGCAGGTCTGCTGGCAGCTATACCCCCTTGTGTCAATTCAACACCTGTCACTTCTATAATGTTTCCTTTTACTTTATACTCAGTATCAGACAATCTTTCGACCGATATAATATCTATACGTTCCGGCCATGGGCTGGAAGTTGTTCGTCCGAGAGCCTTTGCCGGATCACTTAGCCATTTTTCAAGAAGTTCCTGTGAAACAAATTTCCCGTAGTATTCTTTTATACTTTCTTTTACCATGTCCTCCGTTGCCAACAGAGAAACCATCTTTAGGTTACCTCCAAAGTCTTTAACCAGGTTTCTAATAAGGATTTCTTCTTCATCAGTTGCAGGTTCATCGGCATCGCCGATTAAATCCCATTGAATATCTCTTATGTCACCCTTGTTGAATTTTACCATAAGAGCAGGATAAGTTAACACCTGGGTCACTATGCTGCCTTCTTCGGGAGAAGTCAAAATAGCATGAATATATGCCGTACCCTTTGTAACTTCCGTTATATTATCAATTGTCAAACCATATCCTCCAGTCGGTTTCTCCCCTGCAGCTGCCAATACATACATCCATTCTCCGTCAATCAATGAATAAATACCTTTTGTCATATAATTATTTTCATATAAATTTTTCAGCAAGTCATTATCCATAATTGCCTGAAAATCCAAAACTTCAAAATCAATGGGCCTTTCAATACTTATATCGGATAGGGCTTCTATTATAACCGCATGCAATGCCTCATCCCAGCTTACCTGCATCCCGAAGGTTTCAGCAACAAAACGTATGGGAACAAATATTTGATTA
>DMWH01000118.1 GCA_003483345.1 Clostridiales bacterium
CCGTTACAGGCATTTTCAGCAGCTTCTCTCAAAATCGGAGTAAAACCATTGCCGTAATAAATATTGTCTCCCAAAATCATCGCAACATTGTCTTCGCCAATGAAATCTTCTCCAATCAGAAAAGCTTGCGCAAGACCATCGGGTGAAGGCTGCTCAGCGTAAGACAATTTAATCCCGAATTCGCTGCCGTCACCAAGTAGTTTCTCAAAATTTGGAAGATCACANNTGTATCCCGGCAAGCATAAGAACCGAAAGTGGATAATATATCATCGGCTTGTCATAAACAGGCAAAAGTTGTTTGCTTGTCACCATAGTAAGCGGATATAAACGTGTGCCGGATCCTCCGGCTAAAATTATGCCTTTCATAAAAGCACCTCCAAATATTTAAAAACATTAATTAAATGTTCTTATAATATGCACTTACTGATACCATAACCAACAACATATAACCAATACCAATTGGATTATTCAGAAAAGGATTTACAGATGACACTACACACAACATTAATAATCCTACAAGCAACGATGACAAATGAACTTTTTCATATAAATATAGCTTAAAAAATAATTTTTTAGTTTTAAAATATAATTTATAAAAAATTTTAAAATAGATTAAAATACCACAAATACCCATATTTAATAACACTTGCAACCAAAATAATTCATAGTTGAGCATGAATCTTTCGCCATATATAGTGTTAAAAACAATTTTATAACCAAATCCTTTTCCTATAAAAACATTATCAAGCCAATGCTTAAATAAAACAAACAATTGATCTTTTTTTATAATATAGCTGCTATCTGTTACACTAAATCTGCTATTTAATACTACTATAATATAATCATATAATAATGCAATTAAAACAACAGCTATTGCTAATATAGCAATAATACTTATTAATCTATATTTCCCTTTTGCAATAATAAAAATAAAAAACAAACCTATAAATACAGATATCCAAATCCCTACTGACATTGTAATTGTACTTCCAAACATTAAAATTAATAGTTTAACATATACAAGTATTTTTCTTGATATTTTTAAATATATAATTTCATAAAACAATAATATAAATGATATAGCAATATATGGGCAAGTTTTTAAAAATACAGCAGGCAAACCATACCTTAAAGAAATGTAACCATAAGTATACTTATCCAAAATAGGAGATATAACGTAATAGAAAGAATTATCTAAATAAAATACCATAAAGATAATTAAAGACACAATAGATAAAACTACAGAAGCATTAATAAATATTTTTTTTGCTTTAATTGCCTTTTTAGGAGTATTAATAATTAACGATAAAGGAAAATACATTAATATATACAAATACCCTTGAAGGTTCTTAATTACATCAGAAAAATCGTGATTTCTCAACAAGCCATTAATTGATGAAAAAATAATAACTAATAAAAATAACAATATATCAAGATAAAATATATCTTTTTTTATAATATAACCGAATGTTATCGTTCTATATGCAAAATACAACATTGACATTATAAAAATTAAATATCTAAGAGTTATGAATGATCCATATACCAACATTCTCCCGCTTCCACCTAGGACTAACTCAAGCAGGACAAGAAATAACAAAAAATTAAAATGATCATTCCTTTTAAAAGTTATATTTGATTTTATATTTAATTCATAATTAGTAAGAATAATAATTATCACCACTTATTATTAAGTTTATTAGCATGTCCTATAAACCTAATTAAATTATTTTTAAAAAAACTTTTACTAAATTTACAATATTATAAGCTCTTACAATTATTTTTTTATAAATTCTATTTTTACTGTAATTTCCGCCGCTTGAAGCATTGCTTTCATGTCTTCTATATAAAAGCAAAGGAGTTTCTATTATATCCACCTTAAAAAATGCTTCTCCAACAATCGTTAACCAATAGTCATGGGCACAATATTGATGATGTTTTGGAAAAGGGAGTGCGTAATATAGAACTTCTTTTTTAAAAGCCATACATGCGCCTATGTATCTGGTTTTTATAAAATTATTCCAAAACCCCGACTTAACTTTATACAGGTCAAAATGAGACTCGTTGATTACTTTGAGGTCAGTATCTACGATCATTGCATTACTTATTACCATATCACACGTTTCTAATTTTTTGAGCATAATCTCAACTTTTTTGTCGACCCATACGTCATCTTGATCTGAAAGAAAAATTACATCACCAGAAGAGTTTTTTAAAGCCCTTTCAAAATTTTTGGTATAACCAATATTGCACTCGTTTAACGTGAGTTTGATCCTATTGTCTTGAACTGCCTTAATAATATTTACTGTATTGTCAGTTGAGTGATCATCCGAAATTACCAGCTCATCTTGTTCATTTAACTGGCTAAGAATAGATTTTATCTGTTCTGCAACATATTTTTCGCCATTGTATGTTGCCATGCAAACTGACTTTTTCATATTATTTTATTACCCCAATAGTATTCAATATAAATAAAAACTGGCACAATTGTTCTATATTTACAGATAAGTTTTGCCATTCTGAAAAATACAAAGATATCAACTCTTAATTTTCTGCTTGCCGTTTTTTTGAATTCTTTTGCTCCGTTACAATAGTATTTATATCTTATTAATTCTCTAGAAGAATCAAAAGCTGAATCTCCTGATAACTCATGTTCTAAATAGACATTCATTAGGACTACACTCAATTGTTTTTGTTTATATATTTCAATAAAATATGTATCGCTAAAATCCAGTTTAATATTTTTGTTAAAATACCCAATATATTTTACTAGATTGATTGGGATCATTAATCCACTATTTATCAATGATTTTCCTTGAAGCGAATAAATGTCTTTGTGTATAAATTCATTCAAAGATTGGCAATGATTTCTAATTTTCCCCTCGATATATGGAGAATATATTTTATCTTTATTTTTTACAATTGGGGCATATATATAATTTTGTCCATATTTTGTGGCTGTTTCTATATAAATTTTAAGTATATCTTCGTTAAAATCAGTATCTTGGTCTAAAAGTATCACATAATCATAGTTTTTTTCTTTGGCCAAATCTATTCCATAGTTATAAGCTGCGCTTACACCAACATTGTTACTGTCATGAAAATAGTTGCAGTTTGGGTGTTTTTCTTGACATTCCTTTGAATTATCATACACAAATATATCAGCACTGTTTATTTGATTTAAGTATTTTATACCGCAAAGAGATTTATTATATATAACTACAATTATTAAAAATTTCAAAGTATACACCTTTTTTATGTTTATTTTTTTATCCATTGCATGGTAACGCTGTTGTATTCTTTTACAATTTTGGCAGGGATTCCAACTGCAATTGAATTTGACGGTAAACTTTTATTTACAACTGAGTTCGCTCCAATTATGCATCCGTTGCCAATCGTTACGCCAAGAAGTATACACACATTTTCACCTATCCATACGTTATCACCAATTATTACCGGCTTTGTAATTAAAGCTCTGTCATTTGGGACCTCACTTGGAGAAGACTGGACTTCCCCGGAATAATTACCGTGACTTGTATCACTGATAAAAATCTTGGAAGCCATCAAACAATTATCTCCTATAGAGACCTTCTCGTATGCCACGATGTGAACGTTGTCTCCAATTTCACAGTCTTTGCCGAAATATAATGTTTTTAAATTTTTGCCCGGTAGATCAAATCTACAACTGTGTCCTGTCGTTAAGCCCTGGTAAGACGCAAGACTACTTTTCCCTCTTAGGTAAAACGGTCTTCGTATTAATCTTGCACCACTGTAAAATATTTTTGTGGATGCCCAGGAACATACCGTTTTGATAAACTCAGAGAACGTATATTCATTTCTCATTTTCTCGCCTACTTTTATGATTAATGCAAAATATCATTGATCCAGCTTTCAATGTAATATTTTTCGTAAATTTTTTCATCAATTGGTCTATATTCTGCATCAAAAAATTCCTTTGGAATTTTTATGTTTTTTCTGTCTATCACTAATATATTATACGGATCATAGAAATCGTAGTTTTTTATGTCTTGATTTGTGGTTATAAGTTTCTTGTTCATTCCAATCATTTCTATCGTTCTCATAGTAAGACCTGTTTGTTGTGGATGTTGAATATCTAATATTACCTTTGATTTATCAACTATCTCTGCAATGTTAACTGATTCTAATTTTTCATAGTTAAAATCATTTTTAGAAGTTTCTCTAAATTCATTTTTTAAAATCTTGTAACAGTAATACATAAAACCACTTTGTAAATACTGGAAAGAAAAAAACTTTAAGCCCCAATCATCGCATATTTTCCTTATTTCTTTAATGATTGCAAACCTATCCGAATGAATTGTACCAAGAAAACTTATGTCAAATTCATATTTGTTTTCGACCGGGTCCTCTTTCGTTCTTCTGTAGTCGTCTAGAAAGAAAAGAGGTCTAAAAATTATATTTTTGTGATTCTCCGTATCAATTCTGTCGAAAGATAAAACCCTGTCAAAGTAACGTAGTTTATTCCTTATGTTTTTAATATTTTTCAAGGAATCATACAAATATAAACAGAAAATTGCATTCGTAAACAAGCTTTTCATTTTTATAATTGTTTCTATTGGCATCATTTCACATTTTATTACAAATACATAATCATAGTTATTGGCATATATTTTTTTTAAAATACAGTTGTAATATTTAATGCTTTTTAAGTAAAATATCTGAGGAAATATTTTTAATAATGCCTTGCTGTAATAATTTGCAATCGATCTTTCATCATAAAAATCAACTTTAGCACCCAAATCAACCATCTTTTTAGCTATTTTATGTTCATAACCAAAGAATGATGGCGCTATAAATAATATTTTTTTATTTTTTAACAACATTATTTGTATAAACCTTTTTTTCTCATTTCTTCTATTGAGGCTTCATAATTATCAATTTCTATGTTTTGATTTTCAACCCAATTTATAAAATTCGAAATACCCTCTTTAAATTTAATTTTTGGTTTATATCCTAACAACTTGTTGATCTTTGTCAGATCTGCAAGATTATGCCTTATATCCCCTAATCTAAAATTTCCCGAAATATTTATTTCGACATGTTTTGCGTATTTACAGACTAATGTTTTGGCAACAGTCAATACATCTATTTTTTCACCAGAACCTACATTAAATGACTGGAAATTTCCTTGTTCACTTTCTATCCCAAGTATTACAGCATTTATAACATCATCTATGTAAACAAAATCTCTCGTTTCATGTCCATCCTCAAAAATATTTAAATCGTTACCATTTTTGATCCTTGTAGAAAATATTGAGAGTATCCCTGTGTATGGATTTCTTAATGATTGACCAGGGCCGTAAACATTCTGAAATCTAAAAACGACTATTGGTATATTAATTGATTTTCCAACAAGCATACACAGTTCTTCTTGTGCTTTTTTTGTATAACCATAGACTGACGTTGGCTGTAACTTTGAATCTTCGTCTGTTGGCATAAGTTCAACTATTTCATTGCATAAGGGGCACTTAACTTCAAAATCACTTTTACTCATATCTTTTTCACTTCTCGGACCCGGATACACAACACCATGATTGCAGCATTTGTATTTTCCTTCTCCATATACTGCGCGCGATGAAGCAACAATAACTTTTCTTACACCGTTTTTTTCGTTACTAATAATTTCCAACATCTTTGCTGTACCACCAATATTCACATCGACGTACTTATTGATTTCATACATCGACTGTCCTGTCCCTGTCTCAGCGGCTAAGTGTACTATAATGTCTGTGTTTATTATCCCTTTTTTCCAATCCTCATAGTTCCTTACGTCTCCTCGGATGAAGTTCGTTTTGGTTTTCACCAAATTATAAGTATAAGAAAGATTAGGATCTTCACCATGAATTTGTCTGCTTAGATTGTCTAACAATACTACATCATAGCCCTTGTCCAGTAGTTTCAATGCTAAATTACTACCGATGAATCCGGCTCCTCCTGATATTAAAACTTTCATCTTTTACACCACCTTCCTATTTGCTTTCTATTTGTCTTATCGTTTCTTGGAATGAAAACAAATCAATGTTGTCAGAAATACTTGAGCAATAAATTAAATTTCCAAAAATTTTATTTAAAATGCCAATATTTAGCTTTTGCAATATTGGGTTTAAAAATTTAATCATCATTATCTTTTTTCCATGAGCCTCTGCAATCAACCTAACCATTTCACTGGTATTTACGTACTCTGCATTTTGAGGAAAGAACAAGCCAATTGCATTATCGTCAATTAATTGTTTAACGAACTGGGACAAATTATCAATGTAAATCATGCTGCGTTTGTTATCGACAAGCGGGAAAATTGGTGTCCTTAACGCCAGTTTTGCTAAACGAGGATAATTGCCTTTGCATCCCTTTCCGTAGACCATGGGCGGTCTTAAGATTGCAACAGTGAAACTATCGTCTACCAATTTGTTTATCATTTCTTCAGCCTGAAACTTTGACTTACCATATGCGCTTTTAGGTTTTACCGGAGTTTTTATATCAATAACCCCTGTTTCGATCCCATAAACACTCATTGAACTTAAGAATATAAACTGATGTACGCCATCATTTTTTG
>DMWH01000102.1 GCA_003483345.1 Clostridiales bacterium
CACAGAGCTTGAAGAAGCATAGACCAGATGCTCCACCGGATAATGCCTGCAGGCCTCCAAAATGTTGTAGAACCCAATGATGTTGCTTTGGATATAGTCATCAGGATGGTCGATTGAGTACCGCACGCCAGCCTGCGCGGCCAGATTAACCACCACAGACGGCTGATACTTGGCGAATATACCCATAATAGCTTCCTTGTCCGCAATATCACTTTGCGAAAAGGTGAAATGAGCATAAGACATCAAAGTAGTGAGTCTTGTCTGTTTCAAGCGTATATCATAATAAGCATTGAGATTGTCTATGCCGACTACAGAATATCCTTCCACCAGCAGCCGATGTGCCAGATGATAGCCGATGAAGCCCGCTGCACCGGTAATCAGTATCGTTTTGGTTTTGTCCAGCGCCTTTAATTTATTCATATCCTATCCACCTTAAATTTGTCATCCTGAACGCCCCCGCCTGTCATTCCGAGCGTAGTCGAGGAATCTTGCTTTTATCTCCCTATCGAGTAGTATTCCACGCCTGCATCCTTCATACTCTGCAGCGAATGAATATTCCTTCCATCATAGACGAGTGCCGGTTTCATCAATTTCTTGTAAGTATCCGGCGTAATATCTTTTATGTCCTGCCACTCAGTAAAGATAAAGCAAATGTTTGCCGCTCGCAAAGCTTCGTCAGCTCTCTTGACATAAGTAATGCTGCCTCTGCCAATCTTGCCTTCCGGATATTTCTTCTTGAAGTTTTCGATGCCTACAGGATCATAAGCATAGACATTGGCTCCTTGCGCCAGCAAGAGTTCCACGTTGTCCAAGGATGGAGCTTCGCGCAAGTCATCTGTACCGGGTTTAAAGGTCAAACCTAATACAGCAACCTTCAAGCCGCCGAAAGTAATCAGGCGGTCTGCTGCCTTACGGAATAACGCAGTTTTTTGCAGTGCGTTCACTTCTACTGCCGCTTCTACGGTTTTCAAGTCGTAACCATGCTTATGTGCCAGGAACTTCAACGCCTTCGTGTCCTTCGGGAAACAGGAACCGCCATAACCGATACCGGCATTAAGGAAATTGGCGCCAATACGTGCATCATAAGACATGCCTTTCGCCACATCCTGAATATCGGCACCAACCAATTCGCACAGATTGGCGATATCGTTCATATAGGAAATCTTAAGAGCAAGGAAGTCATTTGACGCATACTTGATCATCTCGGCAGAACGACGGCTGACGGAAACAATCGGCAGATGGAAAGGCTCATAAATCTTCATCAGCAAGTTTTCCGCCCATTTGCTCTCAGTGCCGATAATAACGCGCGCCGCATGCAAAGTATCACGCACAGCAGTACCTTGTGCCAGAAATTCCGGATTGGAAGCAACTTCCACCTTCACATCATGCACAAGGAAATCCTGGATAAACTGCTCAACTTTATCATTAGTACCGATAGGCACTGTGGACTTAACGACAACAACGCAATTCTGTTCAACAGATTCCGCAATCTGACGCGCAACTGTTGCAATATATGACAAATCTGCAGAGCCGTCAGCCCGTTCTGGTGTACCAACACCGATAAAGATAGCATCTGCATCACGGTAAGCACTCGCGTAATCCGTCGTATAATGCAAGCGCCCTGCCGCATAGTTCTTCCTCATCAAGTCTTCCAGATCAGCCTCGTATATCGGTGATATACCGGACTGCATCAAAGCAACTTTCTTCTCATCTACATCCACGCAGGTAACATTGTGTCCCATCTCCGCGAAGCACACACCTGCCACTAGCCCTACATATCCTGTTCCTGCAACTGCTAAATTCATGTAAATAGTCACTCCTTAAAATAAATTTAGTCTAGAGGTGTACATCTTCATTTATAGAGTAAGACAATATAGCCTCCTATATATTTTTCTCTTAAATATGCGTAAATATTTAAACACTTTAAACTATTTTATGTCTTTTTTTATAAATACATACATATAAATCAATATTGGCACACAAGACCAAAAACATTGCCTTACCTCTAATAGAAATTTTTCTATTAGACAATATTTTTTTTATATTTTTGCGTATTATTTTTTGTAATTCGGATATCCTATTTATAAAAACCGTATTGTTTGAGTAATTATAAACACGCAATATTACGTATTCGTAGGAATTCCATAAAAGGCATTCGCCTAATTCTTGCAATCTTGGATAAAATTTATTAATTTGTTGCAAATTATACTCATATGCATCAATAAAATCAAAAATATGCTCGTTAAAATTCACTTTTTTGCTAATATTGTTATTTCTTATTCGATAATTGTATTTACAAGTATCTTGAAAAACAATTATTTGTGCATTCTTTAATATGTCTACTAAAATTGCTGCGTCCTCTGCAATCATGATTTCTGGTAAAAATCTTACATCATTAAAAATGTCTTTTCTATACAATTTGTTCCATACAGCCAATTCAAACTTATCAGTAAAAACTTTTTCGATAGCCTCTTCACTTGGTACTACAAAAATGTTGTTTGAGAAATCCGAGTGTATTTTTAAATTATTAATAACTCTCCATGCTCTGCAAACTGATATATCTGCATTGTATTTCTGAATATTATTATATAAAAATTGAAACATATCTTTATCAATAAAATCATCACTGTCAACAAAACCTATATATTGACCACGGCACACATCTAATCCAACATTACGTGCAACGCTCATTCCTTCATTTTTTTTGTGAATAACTTTAATCCTTTTATCATTTTTTCCTAATTCATCACATATAGCACCAGATAAATCAGTCGAACCATCATCAATCAATATTATTTCTAGATTTCTGTAAGTTTGCTCTGTTAATGATTCAACACATTGTTTTAAATATTTTTCAACATTGTAAACAGGTATAATAATACTAATTAATTCCATAATCATCTATGCCTTCCATTAATTTATATCTCCTGGCTATAATTTTTACATTTTAAATATTGGTCAAGATCAATTTTTTCAAAAACATCAAGCTTGGGATTCCGACTTGCATTATATATTTTTAAATTATGCTTATCTGCGAATTCTCTTGCTACTTTATACGACTCTCTCATCAAATAAACTGCATTACCGTTATTTGTTTTTGTATATTCCACAATATGATTTTTTCTGCTTCCCTGAACATAGTCGCAATCAATACCTAACAAAACAATTTCTCTAAAGCCCATATAGTATGCAATTTGCATCAGAGAGTAAGTAATAGTATATCCATCGCATACCTTTTTATAAGCATTAGAACTAAATTCAGTAAAATGTTTATCTGTCTGAATATCATGATCATACAAGTATAACGGATAAGCAATGTAACCTTCTTGCATCTTTGGTGTAAGAGACGGTGTCGATATACCACAAAACACTCCGCTAAATTGGTTTTCTATAATTTTTTCTCTTAGAATATTGTATGCAGTACTATCTTGAATGCCATAAAACGTTGGCCTCCAATCTGTTTTATCTAAAGATAGAACTATAGAGTTCACACTAAAAGATAATAGCCCTTTGATTTTTTCCAAATCTGAGTTCAAAAGGCTGGGACCCGTTCCAATAATAAAACAACTTTTGCCTAAATACGCATTATGCAATTTTTTAAGTTTTTGATATTCCCCTACTCTTATGCCATACATCCTACAATAAGCTGAAACCTTGAACAACAAGTTCCTTGGCAAACAAATAGTTATATACCTATAATATTCGTATAACTTTATAAGATTTCTTTTTAAAAATGTATTTTTAAATAAATATTTTTTAATCATGTTTTATAACCTTACCATTTTTAAATTCCAATTTAAAATCGCATTCTTGCAAAGTGCTTAACCTATGAGCAATAGCAATAATCGTTATCTCCCCCTTTAGGCGCAAGATAGTCTTGGTTATATTATCTTCGGTAACTTTATCCAATGCCGAAGTCGCCTCATCAAGCACTAATATTTTGGGGTCGCTATACAATGCTCTGGCAATACCTAATCGTTGTCTTTGCCCTCCCGACAACTTTACTCCTCTTTCACCTACACTTGTATTTACGCCATCCTGCAAACTTTGTACAAAATCATAAATTTCAGCCATTTTAAGAACATTGTTAAGCTTTTCATCTTCAATGTCGGCAATGCCTACGCTAAGGGTAATATTATCTTTTATACTTCCATCTATTAAGTAAATATTTTGTGGAACATAAGATAAATATTTTTGCCAAGCTCTGATATTACTATTTATGTCAATACCATCAGAATATATATGACCTTTGCTTGGTTTTAATAAACCTAGCAAAATATCTACGAAGGTCGTTTTTCCGGATCCAGACTTTCCAACAATTCCGACAAAACATCCCTGCGGAATTATAAATGAAACACTATCTAGAACATTAACATTGTTATCGTCATAGGAAAATCCTAATTCGCTAACCTTTATCTCTTTATTGAATGGAATAATATTTATGTTGGGTTCCATTAATGGTGACTCGTTTTGCATTGTCTCTTCCTTAGCATTAATTAAATCATCATACATTTCATTAAACAAAGTCATGTTAAATCTAATAGAGTTATACAAGCTAACTATCCTATTAGAACTTGGCATAAGGCGAAAAGCCGCTAATGCCAATACACCAAGCAATGGCACTATATCAACAGCACTAATGCCCATTAATATCTTGCCTATTATAAGCAGTAACATGCAGCTTATAACTATTGCTTCTATCATCATTCTTGGCAATTGATTTAAAAACATATACTCACTACTAGCAACCCCAAATTTATTGTATGCTTCATTAAATTCTCGTAAGAAAAAGTTCTCTTTACGAAAAACTTTGGTTTCCTTTATAGAGGCAAATGCTTGATTTAACCATTTCAAATATATTGCAGAATACCAGTACTTTTCTTTACCTTTTCTCGTTAATTTTTTACGAAATATTGTAATAATTCCATACATCATAATACCCATAGCGCCTGCTACAATAATAGCTGTAAATGAATCTACCAATAATAATAATAACCAAATTACACAAGCGGTAATTGCTTCCGTAATCAGAGCAAAAACCGATACCAAAATTTGCGAAAATACAACCCCACTACCGACATCCACGTTTCTAAACAAAGTTGAAGAATTATGATTCAAATAATACTCGTAAGGCTTGTTAAGATAAACACCCAACAGTCCTTTTGCCGCTTGTATCTGCAATTGAAGAGAAAAAGTAATTTGCATTTTTGTTTGCCATACCATAAACAAATTCTTTACCATGTAAAATGCTATAAGAACTACAGAGCAAAACACAATAAATTCCGTATGTGAATAAATTCCCACGCCATTGACATATTGCAAAATTAAATTGTGCTTTTCTAAAAAAAAAGGATCACTCATTATTGATATTAATGGCCAAATTGCACCTATGCCTATGGCCTCTAATATTGCACCCATTAATGACATTAAAATAATCAGCAAACTATATTTTCTCTGTTTGGAAGTCAAAATCGAAAAAATTCTTTTAATAGTATCCATAGTAACGCCCTCAATTAACTTTTATTTTATACATTATCGACTTGCCCGTTGTAGATTTGCATGTATTCTTTGCTTATGTTTTTTATGTCATATCGATGCATTTGAGAACGGCATGGCTGATTTTCATGTTGAGAAATATAATTCAGAATTTCTTCGGCCCAATATGTGCTTCCCTTGTTCAATTCCAAGAATTTACATAAACAGCAGTCTGCTTCCTTTGGCACTCCCGTCGAAGCAAAACAAATTACATCCATTGCCTGAGCTTCAATAGCAACAATCCCTAATCCTTCATAAGTTGAAGGAAATAACATATAGTTAGATTTTGCTAATTCTAAAGGAATATTAGCATCAGCGGAAAGAAAATGTACCGCTTCGGATAATCCCATCTCCTCAACGTTACTTCTAATTTCCATTTCCATACTTCCCTCGCCGATCAAAACTAATTCTGCCTCTTTTAATTTTTTATGTACTATTTTGAAAACTTGTAAAGCGAATATGTGATTTTTACTTTTTTCAAACCGTCCTATTTGTATAAATCTGTTTTTTTTCTTTCTGACTTGTTTATATTTTTCTAAAGAAAACTTATCCAAATCTATTCCATTATTTACAATTATGGCTGGTTGTTTTAGATACAAATATTCACAAGCAAGTTTTGAACATCCTATTTTAACAGTAGCATTTTTCCTTATCAATCTTCTATAAACATATTCATAAAATCTTCTTGCAAAATTTATTTTTTCATCAGGCTTATATGTACTATGTGAGTGACAAATCCTTACGGGTACCTTTTTCTTTTTTGCAGCCAACAAACATATCCCCGCTTCAAAAAAATTATGACAATGAACAACATCATATTCAGTTTGACTAAGAATTTTAAGCATTTTATGATACAGATGTGGAGCTCTAATATAAAAATCTAACCTTTTTCTAAAATTCGAGTTGCCACTATATCTATATATTTTAAATATCTTTCCGCCATGAGATAAAAATTCATCTTCAAAATAAGTCTTATCTTTTGTAAATGAAACTAAATCTAACTCATACTCATTGTATAATCCTCTTACTATTGTCATAATTACTGACTGTATCCCACCAATTTCCAATCCATCATTTGCAACAATAAGCACTCTTTTTTTCTGCATATTGCAATCATCCTATATTCTGATATTTTACAACCATTTTTCCCACCCACTAGAAGCTATAAACTTACCCCATTTTTCCAAAGCAAACAGTTTGAGTTTAACTTGACTTTCAATATTAATATTAGTAATAATATTGATCTCATCTTTAGAATAAAGCATGTCGCTTTTCATGGCTTCGGATATTGTTGGTATTTTGCTCCAATCGTATCCCATACAACTAGCTATAACCTTATCTACTTCTACTGGATTTTCACCAATAACTATACATCCTACTTGTTTAGGGTTTGGTAATAATGGTCCTTCTTTTTCTCCGGCTACAATCATGTCTGCAATATTTAGTACCTTACGTTGTTTATTAGGTTGAAGATTACCTTTTTTATCGCAAAATAACAAAATCCTATTTAAGTCTAATATCGTACGCCAAATAGTATCATTCCCATACCAGCTACCCTCAGTATACTTATCTGTTCCTAGCATTCTGCTCAACACGTGAGTTCCTAAAGCAAAGTAATTGAGAATTCTTTTGAACATTAAACTATCAGAGTTATTTCTGTAATCCCATAGATTAGCCAGCCACTTTTTCGCTATATTATGTTGCTTGTATTCATCTCCTGAATCTTCTTTTGCACCTAATGTATGATGTGGCAAACACATTTTGTCTGCAGTAATTCCCACTAAGTTTTTTAATGCTCCCGTTATCCCAGCCTTCCTATGAGTTTTAGGTTTAGGCATATTTATAACAACATCAGCTTCAAGAACATATGGGCTAACACAATAGCCATGTTTCTTTTCATCATGATATTTTTTCAAACAATCTGCTGGATAATTAGTTATCCTAAGTTTGTCTAATTTGTTTTTGGTAAACGTTGCAAAAGCACTTTTCTCACCAATATTTACACAGACTCCTTTATTACTAACACCTACAATTTCCAATACACCAGAATTATTGTATTGTGTTTTATAGTCTCTAAAATCAACTAACTTGACATCATAACCTTTACTATTATAATAGTCTACCAACTTATCATAGCCCATTTTTTGAGTAAGATTTACAAAGTTACAACTTTGTACTGGCGCATCGCCAATAATAATTTGACCAGTTCCTTTTAATGCTATAAGCACATAGTCAATCAAAGCTTTGACTATAGTGGGACTAGTAACCATGCACTCCATATTATCATCGACAGGATTCATATCCATAACCATATTTGGCTTTACTAATACTTTATGTCCTTCTTTTATAATATGTCCAAGTGGATTCCAACATGTATTCCCGTAATTATCCTTATCATATCCCAGAAGATGAAACCCTTCACGTACCATATCATAAGCCTCATTACTTTGAGCATGAGAAATATCATTACAAAACATATATTCAGGATATCGTTGCGTTGGGAAAAAGAATTCTTCTTTATTCATATACTTAGCATTAGGATTGAATACTAGACAAATATCTTTCATATGCAATGTTCCTTTTCTATTCTGCTTAAATCAAGCATATCACCAATTTTTTTATCCCATTCAATAGGCTCGAAACATTCCATGCCATTACCTGGGAAAAAGGTTAACTCGCCGAAATAAATATTACCTTGGTTTTCATAAAAATCTACCCTTACAAATGCAAAATCGCTGGCAAGCACTTTTGATAATTCTATCATTTTCTCAAATTTTTGAGGCTTTTTCACGATATTACTGCTTTTGTATTTTCTAATAAATGGTAATTTAATAAATTCTAGGTCAAAAAAGGTAACTTTTAGATCTGTTTCTCTATCTGAACAAGTAAATAATAATCGTGGTTCTCCATGAAAACACATAAACTTATAGTCTATCATTGAACCGCTTAATAATTTTTCACAGATTATCTTTGGTTTTATGTTCTTATATACCCACTCGCCGTTCTGATAATAGTAATTTTCTTTCATCCATTTCCGTAATTTTGCGAATTCTACATTCCAATTAAAAACTTCTTTATCTTTACAAATTATAACTCTACCGGAGGAATGATTAGGTTTTAGAACAAATTCATTAGGCAGTCCGTTTATATTAATGTCATCAACTGAATCCCACACACCGTAAATTGGAGTCAAGTATTCTTTTCCTATTTTCTCAGCAACAATATCTCTTACGGCTACCTTGTCAGCACACTTGCTCATAATGGGGTTACGATAATGCACTTTTAGCCATTGGATTTTTTCATTAAAGGTTTGTGGATTAGCAAGATTAAGATTATAAGCAAGGTTTTTTCTAAAATCTTGCTTTGTAGTATGAATAAAAAAATGTTTAAACATAAAATGTCGCTTAGCCATTAATAATGACAAACAAAAATTATGTAAGCTAATTCGTCTTATTATATAGTTCTTTATACGTTCCATTATCAGGCCCCAATTCTTGTACTTCGTTTCGACTTGAAGTTACAGAGTAATAACCCATAGCAAAAATTATATACAATATCTTTGAATAATAATTAGGTCCAAACATACCATCCACTAAGGTTATTACCGTAAGTATCAAAATTGTTTTTTTATCCATAGATAATTTTTTAGCTTTCTGTAATATTATGTAATATATATAGTAATATAAAACAAAGCCCACAAACCCCACATTTACCAATAACTCTACAAAATTATTGTGGGAATATGTAGCCCATCCAGAAGTCTGTATAAACAATTCTCTAAAATTATTTATACCATATCCTTGAATTGGTCTATAAAAAAATTGTTCCAGTCCATATGCAATCATGTCCAACCGCGTCATAGTAGAATTATCTACTGGATCTGTTGAATAAAATAAATTAAAAAACATGTCGAATCTCTTCACAATTGCCAAATCTTCGAAATATGAAAATATTATGCATAAAACGAGGCCAATAACTACGGAGCTCTTAATTATTCTGCGAAAGCCTACATAACCATATTCAATTATTATTAAGCAACCTACTCCGATAGCACAGCATAGTATTGCTGCTCTTGATCCACTCGCCAATACCATTAACAACGATAATATTGCTACTAGAATACTCGTCATTGTTTTTTTGTTAAAATACTGACCTAAACCCGCAATTACTCCCATTACAGCAAAAGAACCATAAGTGTTTTCTTGATTTATTTCAAATCCCAGTCGTAATCCACTACCTAACATAGAAAAAAAATCTATAAACCCATAATAATATAAGGAATATATGCCCATACTTCCTACACCAATACTAATTGCATTTACTAACCTGTCTACGCTTATACAACTTTGCGAAAAATACTCATACATTATGAGCGAATATACCCCTAATTGTGCCAACGTTCCTACCATAATTAAACTTGTACCAGCATCAATGCTCCATAATATAGACGCAAATACCCATCCTAACCATGCAAAAACGGCAAAATGGAATTGTCTTATTACCACTGCTTTTTGTTTTATAACTATATACAGCAACATTAATACTACTGAAAAAATAGTAGTGCCATAAAATATCCATACTGTTTCCTCCTTATAGGAGAAACACATTATAGCAATAATATTTAAAACTAGAGAATAATAGCAAAAATCTGCAATTTTTTGTAATTTCATTCTTATTTCCTCACCATTATGACTTAAACACCAATTCTTCAAATTGCTTGCTAATATCTTGTATATCATATCCAGCACACTTAACATGCTCAATATACGTTTCTCTGGATGTGTTTTTTTTGTTTAACACAATTTTGCTCCACTCATACCTGTTAGCTTCTAAAGGTAAGAATGTAACATTGTCAGTTATTTCAACTTCTTTGGTTATCTTATTGGATAACACGCAGGGCAATCCTGTTGCTTGTGCCTCTATAATAACATTAGGCATACCTTCAAAAAAAGATGGAAATACCATGACATCCATAGCCATAAGCAGTGATGGAACGTCTTTACGAATGCCGGCAAAAATAACCTTTTTATTTAAACCGAGATTTTTTATTTGTCTTTGTATGTCTTTTTCTAGTTCACCCTCGCCAACCAATAACAAAATAGAATCATCATTAAAATCAACTACTTCTTTAAAAACTTCAACCAAAAATTTATGATTTTTTTGCACATTAAATCTGCCAATATGCCCCACAACTAATTTATTATCTAATCTTAACTCTTTTCTGATCCCGTTCCTTTTCTCTATGTCAAATTTGTATGATTCTATTGGAATAGCATTTTTTAAAATTTCTACTTTTCTATTTTTAGTGCTATTTTTACCAAAAACGAACTCTGCAGCCTCTGTTGATGGAGCTATTTTCACTGTCGGTACACAAATTGGCAACCAAAAAAATATTTTATCTAAAAGCATGTTGAAAACCCCGCCGATGTTACCAGCATTAGTTGATCTTAAAACCAATTGTCTAGCTCCCGCTAATTTAGCAATCAATAAATCAATCGCTCCAAAAGAATGAGATGACATACGTAAACAATATTTGTATTTATTAATTTTTACTATTTTATAAACTTTGTATGCAAATTCAAAAATATTAGCAGATTTAGCTGGAACGTAAAAAATTTTGCCGCCCAACTTATAAATTTCTTTATCGTAAAATCCTTCATTTTGTGAATTAACTACAAAGTCAAATTGATACTTATTCTTATCAATTACCCTATAAACTTTCATTAGAAAAGTTTCTGCACCACCAGCATCCATAGAAGATACAAAGCATAACAAACGTTTAGGTTCCATATTTATGTTGCAACTCCAATATATTAATTTAACTTTTCAACAAATATTTTAAGTGCATTTTCTGGTAAAAAAGCTCTTGCTTGATCAACACAATTAACTTTCATCTCTTTATATTTTTCTTTATTTTTCAAAACTTTAAAAATATCCTGCTTTAATTCATCAATGCTGTGTGTATCAAAAATAAATCCAGTTTCACCGTCTTTAATAATTTCGGCATTATACCTCCAATCACTGGCAATAACAGGTATGCCAGAGGCAAAAGCGTCCAGTATTGTTCCTGCAAAGCCCTCACCAGGATAATACGTTGGAAATAACAAAGCATAATAATTCTTCAATACTTCGACACTTTTATCAAAAGGAACTTCACCTTTATAATTTATATAATTCGGCGCATTCTCTATAATTTTTTCAAATTCATCCATATAATTCGGATCAATTTGTCCATAAATATCTAAATGACAAATCGATACATCGTGTTCTTCGTTAATTGCCTTTATTGCTATAATTGCATCTTCAATACCTTTTTCTTTTACAACCCGCGAAAAAGTGCAAAATTTATATGGCGGTTGCGTAATATAAACAAATTCATTTTCTGGCAAAATGTTCAAATCTTTAAAATTGGGAACAATATAAATGTTATGCAAACCCAATGCATTTAATTTCTGTTTCATAGAGTTGGTTTCAACATAGATTCCGTCAAATCGTTTTAATGCTTTTAAAAGCCATAATTTTTTAGATAATAATTCCGGCAACCAACCGCCTATAACCATATAATGTAATTTAAAATTATATAATCCCCTAAATAACGCAAATAGAGGCGCAAAAACTTTTATACCATTAGATGCCGGTAATATTATGATATGGCAGCAATCTTTGGATAATTCTAAAATATTCCTAAGCATTTTAAATGGTGAATTTCGCCATCCATTCGTATCTAGTGTTTTTACATCCACATTACCGTATAATTTTGTTAATTCTTTATGTAAATTTTTTGTTTTTACAATCTGACCATCTATTATATTTGAGTTAAATCCAAAGTGCCCGCATATTCCAATCATTTTTCACCTATCATCTTTACATATAGTGTTTTTTACAGCACTGAAAATATAAAATAAAACTACATCGTGACAATATAAATGTTGAACTTAGGCCAACATTTATCATCTACTCATTATTTACATCGTATTTAATTGATATTACCAGATATTGTTTTTGTGTTTAAACATTAACTTTCTTATTAATTACCACTAATGATTATTTATCATGTTTTTTATATGCTTTTGTTTGTTGTACACTTTTCTTTCTTCCAATACCTTTAATTTTAAATCCAATCCAAACCATTTTTTTAGCTAAATCTCTCAGTTTTATCAACACAGAAAATCTTGCTATCATAATACATGGATATGATATTTTTTCTGGCCCAAATTTATTTTTGTATGGTCTTTCACCGTACATATCAAAATATTTAAATCCTTTGCCCCTAAAATATTTTATTGCATACCAAATCATATATTCATTTGGTCGATAGAATTGAAATTCTCTAAAACTAGCTGCACCCCAAAAATAAAATCGCTCATTATATCCAACAAATATAGTAGTAGCTATACATTGGCCCTTGGGCTCATTGGCTCTTAGACACAATATGTGTTCACTATCTAGGCTGTTAAACAAATCTAAAACTTTACTAACTTTGTATGTAGGTACTAACCCTTGTTTTGCAAAAACTTCTTTTAATTGCTCATAATATTCAGTAGCAAATTGTTCATCCGGTTTTGCAATTTCAATAGTTGCTCCTCGTCTTTCGAACTGTCTTATAAAGTTTCTGCAATCAGTTTTAAACACTTTAAACAGTTCGTCATTGGTTCTATTAATATTTAACTCAATTGACCTCGACATAATATATTTGATTTTTTTATTTTTTAATTGTTCTTCTTCTATAAACCTATCTGAAATTTGAATATACAAACATTTAAAAGTTTTAAAAATAAATTTTGCAATCGGCTCAATTAAGGTTACTCTATCATATTTATCTACTATATCAAATCCCATATATCCTGTTGTCCAACCATTAAATGGACTAGCAAATATTTTTACCCCAAATTTAGAAAATACAAAACCTGTGAAATAACCCACGAAATTTGCATTATCAGTAATTCTTATAATTATTGGTTTAGCGTTTTGATTAATTTGAATATAATTTATCCATTCTACTGTTGTAAATAAATTTTTACCGCCAAATTGATAATATTCTTCTAAATTAACTTTATCAATATCTATTAGTTCAAATGAGTACACTGACTATGTCCTCCTGTTTTTCACCTGATACTCTAACATATAACTATTTAATGTTTAATGTTTAATGTGCCAATATAACTTCTAATATAGGTTGCACGCGAACCTCACCCTTTTCAACCAATTCTCTCAAATTAGCACACAATTTCTCAAATTCAATTGCGTCCCAACACCAAGGATCTTTTCCATATGTGTCTTCATTATTATTTTGAATTCCATGAAGCATAAATATTATCCAACTTCCCTCATTCCCTTTGATAAATTCAGTAATAACATTCGCTTTGTCACCACTTCTAATCACAACTGATTGTAAATTGTAAGGATTGAACCTACAATCATTGGGATTTATACAATTGTAGCGATTAAACAACTGATAAAATAATGTTAGTTTTGTTGCATTATATAATACATACCATGCTTTTGATAAAAATGAGTAACAATGTTTGCTTCTACCACCACGCATATATACAACATTTGTAGTTTTTAAATATTTTGCATATAAAATTTTATCCGACTCAGATAATCTAGAACAAGGTATAGAGAACCCAACTTTATCGCCGATTACATTCCATTCATGCATTTTTTTAATGCTAATTAATAAATCATCTTTGTTTGTTATATGTTTGTCTCCATGAGATGATATTTCAAATCCATTATCCGACAATTCCTTTAATTGTTTAATTGTCATTGGACCTTTAGCTGTTTGCCAACTATTATTTTCCCATGTTTTATCCACATACCCTGTAGTAACATGAATTGTTCCAACCAAATTAAATTCTTTCATAATTTTAAATGCCATTCTATAAGTATCTTCCCGTCCATCATCGAATGATAAAGATACTATCGTCTTTTCTGTCACCGTTTTTTACCCCATTTTATCTTTATGGTTTATAATCTCCAATAACTATACCCATTTTTTTGAACCGCTGATTTATCTAACATGCCTTTAACATCGACAATAACTTTTTCATGGTTATCAAAATCGCCAAATAATTTATCTATCTCAGACAATGTCATATTCTCGAATTCATGATGTGCCACTGCAAGTATCAAGCAATCAACATCCAAAACATCTTCAAGATTAGTCAATTTCACTCCATATTCATGCAATGCCTCATTTGCATTTGCTATCGGATCAACAACTATTGGACTAATACCATATTCCTCAAGTCTGTCAATAATGTCCTTCACCTTAGAATTACGCGTATCTGGGCAATTCTCTTTAAAAGTTATTCCTAAAATTGCAACTTTCGCTTTGCGCACAACCTTTCCTGCAAGTACCAGTTGCTTTATTGTTGCATCAGCCACAAATGCTCCCATTCCATCATTAACTTGTCGTCCTGAAAGAATAATTTGGCTATGATAGCCCAACTTCTCTGCTTGATATACAAAGTAGTAAGGATCGACTCCTATACAGTGGCCGCCAACAAGTCCTGGCCGGAACCCAAGTGAATTCCATTTTGTATTCATAGCATCGACAACTTCATTTGTATCAATATCCATTCGATCAAAGACCATAGCAAGTTCATTCATGAACGCAATATTAATATCGCGTTGAGAATTTTCAGCAACCTTAGCCGCCTCTGCAACCTTTATCGAGCTCGCTTTATGAACTCCGACCTTGATTACCAATTCGTACACATTCGCTATTTCATCTAAGGTCTCCGAATCCATTCCAGAAACTATTTTCTTTATATTTTCTAATCTGTGCTGCTTGTCCCCAGGATTAATGCGTTCTGGAGAATACCCAACCTTAAAATCTTCTCCACATTTCAATCCTGACTCCTTTTCCAAAATAGGTACACATATATCTTCTGTTACACCAGGATAAACTGTAGATTCATATACAACAATGGATCCTTTAGTTAAATTGCGTCCTAAAATCCTGCTTGCCCCTTCTACTGGAGATAAGTCTGGAGTTTTATCTTGATTTACAGGTGTTGGGACTGCAATAATATGAAACTTAGCCTCTTTTAGCTTTATTTCCTCACTTGTAAAATCAATAGTTGTATTTTTTATTGCCTCGTCACCGACTTCTTGGGTAGGATCAATTCCTTTATTATACAAAGAAATTTTTTCTGCGTTCAAATCAAAACCAATAACTTCTGCATATTTCGCAAAAGCTACTGCTATGGGCATTCCGACGTAACCAAGACCAACCACAGCTATTTTCTCTTCTTTTTTTATAATTTTTTCATATATATTCAAAGTAATTTTCACCCCTTATTTATCTATTTTCTATCATCGCTATGAGTTGATTAGTTAATTTTTCGAAATCAAACTCATAGGCTATCATTCTGCCATTTTGGCCCATTTGTTCTGCTTTTGCATCATCACTACATACATCAATTATTGCTTTTGCAATCTCTTCAGGAGTCTGCACGGGAGCGCTTACTCCACATTTGTACCTTTCCAAAATGCTATACCCTGTAGTATAAGTTTGTATTACACACTTGCCTGCAGCTAGGTATTCAAAAAATTTATTCTGGCTCTGACCATATTTGTCAAGGCAAGTACTTGAATTATGTAAGATGTTGGCATATGACTTTTTCAGAATTGAGGGTATCATTTTTTTCTCAACCCTACCTTTAAAAAACACGTTTATGATACGTTCATCTATACATCTTTTCTCAAGTATTTCTTTCTCATCACCCGAGCCATAAATAAGAAATCTAATCTTTTTATTAATTTTCTGTACAATTTTAGCTGAATCTAATAGCAAACCTAAATTGTTTACTTTTCTAATCGAACCAGCATATACTATATTCTTGTAATTTTTGTCATCTAAGTCGGTATCAGTATAACTATTTTCTTGACTATTTTTATCGAAAGAATTAATTATTACGCCGTTGCCAATGTGTTTTACTTTATTCAAATCAATTTCTTTATCCCAACCTTGATCAATAATATATTGTTTTCCACCTTCCCAGGTCATAATAACAGCGTCCGCATTTTTATAAATCCACTTTTCACCTTGATATAATAATTTCGCTGCCATGCTATTACGCTTTAAAAATCCATAAGCTACTAAACTTTCTGGCCACAAATCTCTAACTTCACAAATACATGGAACACCAAATTTCTTTGCTATTTTTATCCCAGCTAACAAAGTTAAAGGATGAACACTAGAAGCTAAAATTATATCCGGCTTTCCACAAACTGATGAATATGCTTTAGAAACAGGAAAAATGTTTAGATAAAAAGATATTATATTTTTTATCCTTTCTTTTCCATTCCCATTATATTTTGGCGTCTTTATAAAAACAAAAGGAATACCATAAAGATTGTATGAAATGTATTTATTTCCTGCGGTATCCAAATTTTCATTTAAATTATGTATAGTCGATGCACAAAAAATAGTTGGACTATATCCTGCCTTAATTAAATTTTCGGCAAACCAATAATGCCTACCAGCCTGATCTTTGTACATGCTTGTAGCATAATGATTAAATATCCAAATGTTTTTTAACATAAATCCTCGCACAATAATTTTAATTATAAATAAACAAAATCAACTAATGTTTTATTCCCCTAAATTCTTCCATCGTAATATTATTTTTGGAATTTATATCAGCCCTTCGAAAAACCTTTAACACTGTCTGCAAAATAATTTTCAAATCACCTATGAAACTTATATTATTTACATATTTAACATCAAATTTGAACTTATCCTCCCACGATATTGCATTACGACCGTTGATTTGTGCTAATCCTGTTAAACCCGGCCTCACATCATGTCGATGTCGTTGTTCTTCGTTATACAAAGGCAAATATTTAACAAGTAATGGTCTAGGGCCTACTATTGACATGTCACCTTTTAATATATTTATCAGTTCTGGCAATTCATCTATTGATGTCGAACGAAGAAATTTACCGAAAGATGTCAAGCGTTCACTATCTGGGAGTAATTTTCCATTTTCGTCTCTCTTATCTGTCATAGTTCTGAATTTAAAAATTTCAAAAATCTTACCATTCAAACCCGGCCTTTCTTGTTTAAATAAAACAGGAGAACCAAGTTTAATTCTTATTAGTGAAAAAACAATCAATAGTAAAGGTGATAGAATTACTAACGCAAAAAAAGACAAGATGAAGTCTAAAAAACGTTTGATGTAGTTCTTATACAAAATTTCACCTCATATTTTCCTTGCTGGAACACCAACATAAGTTCCACCATGTAGAATATCGTTTACAACAGCGGCACCAGCACCAATAATACAATTGTCGGCTATCGTTATATTATTTATCACCGTAGCACCAATACCTATATGAGTAGATTTTCCCACTCTAACCGTTCCACCTAAAGCAACCTTAGGAGAAAGGTGCACATAATCATCAATAAAATTATCGTGTTCAACTATCGCACCCGTATTGATAATGCAATTATTTCCTATTTTTGCTGTCGAATTTATAATTGCATTTGCCATCACAACTGTTCCTTTTCCAATTATTGCATCTTTTGCAATGCAGGCAGTAGGATGAATTGCGGTAAACAATCTCCCCTTGTTTAATTTATTCGCTATGTTTTCTCTGACATGATTGTCTCCTATAGCTATAACAAATTCACATTCAGAAGCATACTTAATATAATCACAAACTTGTCCTAATATACTGTAGCCAAAAACCTCTCCACTGTCTTTATCATCCAAAAATCCACGCACTATGTTTCCTGACTTTTCAACAATATCGGCAACAACTTTGCCATGACCACTGGCTCCGATTATAACAACTTGCTTCATAGTTATTTCCACAATCCTTTTACTATTTCAATTACCCTATCTTGCTCTGCCGCTGTCATTTGTGTGCCGCTAGGCATACATACGCCTTGCTCGAACAGCATTTTGCTAATATCTTGTCCATCTTCTTTTGCGTAGAAATTACATCTAGCGAATACCGGCTGCAAATGCATCGGTTTCCAGACTGGACGAGATTCGATGTTTTCTTTCTCTAGCGTCTCCATAATATCTAGTGGTTTAACAGGGCTCATTTTCGGATCAATACGAATAACAGTAAGCCACTTATTGGATACACCATAATCTGCATCTTCCATAAAAGTAAGTCCGTCTAATCCTGCTAATTCTTTTTTGTACCTTGCGAAAACTTCTCTTTTTCTAGCAACCCTATCATTGAGAATTTTAATCTGAGCCCTGCCTATACCTGCAACTATATTGCTCATACGGTAGTTATAGCCCAATTTTTCATGTTGATAGTAACGAGCTGGTTCACGTGACTGCGTAGCATAGAAACGAGCTTTTTCTATCAACTCTTTGTCATCGCCAATAAGCATGCCACCACCGGAAGTGGTGATAATCTTATTACCGTTGAAGGAATAAATGCCTAACTTACCTAAAGTTCCACATTTCTTGCCTTTATAAGTCGAACCCAGAGATTCAGCTGCATCTTCAACAACTGGTACGTTGTAACGATCTGCAATCGCTATAATTGGTTCCATATCGCAGCTTTGTCCGTAAAGATTGACCACGATAACAGCTTTTGGCAATTTGCCTTTTGCCTCTGCGTCTTGAAATGCACGTTCCAATGCAGCTGGCGACATAGTCCATGTATCTTCATCGCAATCAATGAATACCGGTGTCGCTCCTTGATAGCAAATAGGGTTTGCACTGGCGGAAAAAGTTAGTGATGAACAAAAAACAGTATCGCCTGGTTTTACATCTAATAAAATAAAAGCCAAGTGGATGGCAGCTGTTCCTGCACTTAGTGCAGCCGCTGCCTTTGCACCTGAATATTCGACCATTGCCTGCTCAAAAGCATCAACGTTCGGTCCAAGTGGCGCAATCCAGTTGGTTTCAAAAGCTTCTTTTATGTAGTCTTGCTCATGCCCGCTCATGTGCGGAGCTGAAAGGTAAATGCGTTTTTCCCCCATTTTAACCATCTCCATTGTAAGTATTTGTGATTCTAAAACATTTAATTATTTAGCATTTTCTTTTTCTTCATGTCCGTAGTAATAGTAATACCCATAGCCGTATCCGTAGCCATAGCCTTTGGAGGCGACTTCTACTTTGNNCCATCAGCAATAGAACCGATTACGGAAGAATCGGTTACCGGTAATACAGGTGGTGTATCAATCAAGACATAGTCGTATTTTTCTTTTAATTCATCAATAACTGTCTTCATACGATTGGAAGCCAATATCTCCGAGGGATTCGGTGCTACAGGACCGCTTGCCAAGATGTCCAGCCCCGGTGTGCCGGAACTCTGGACTATTTCCAGGACGTCTTTGCCGGTTGCAATACAATTGCTGAGGCCTTTGTTCTGGAGTTTGAAGAGCCTGTGCTGAGTAGGATTGCGGAAATCGCAATCCATAATGACGACTTTTTGCCCGGCTTGCGCCATGACGATGCCGAGATTCGCTACTANNCTGGGCGGTACTGGTGAAAACAATCGTTTTCATCGCTTTGTCTACACCGGCAAATTGGATATTGGTTCTTATTGTTCTATATGCTTCAGAAACAGGAGATTTCGGATTCTCTCTGGCTATCAGATTGATCATTTTTGTAATAACCTCCTTAGTTTCTGGATCAGGCTTAATTTCTTGCGTTTTTCAGCATTCATTTTGCTCATGGATTCTACATCCGGGACACTACCGAGCACGGTAAGGCCGAGGTAGCTTTGGATGTCGTCTGCGGTACGCAGCTTGCGGTTGAACATTTCATAGGCAATGACATAGCCGCTGCCTGCCATCACACCCAAAAGCAAAGCTAAAGCCAAGGTCAGGGCTTTGCGCGGCTTGACCGGTACTTCCGGCAATGTCGCTGTGTCTACGACCTGTACTTCGTTCGATACCATTACTTCGGCGACTTTCGCTTCTTCTAAACGTTTGGCCAGCATGATATATATTTCCTGGGCAACATCGGCATCGCGTTTCACACGCAGATAGCCTTGCTCAATACTCGGCAAGGTACCGATGGCCTCGCTGTTTTCTTTTTCAATATTTGCCAGTGCCTGTTCTTTGCCTTGGGCAACGGCAATCTCTGCCTCACTCTGGAACTTGCCGGCAATCAAGCCTTGATGCACAGGGTTGTCGGAAGGAGCCTGCAAGGCGGCAACTTTGTTGATTTCTGTCTGCAGCTGAGCTCTGGTGCTGGCTATTTCGTTATTAATTTCCTGCATCTTCGGATGCTTGTCGGTGTATTTGTTCAGGTAGCTGACCTTCGTCATTTCGAGTTCTGCCAGCTTCTGATTGTATTCTTTGATTGTGGAGCTGTCCGCAGTTGCTTTTGCTGCGCCGCCCAATTGTTGGTTGATGGAAGATAGTCTGGACTGTGCCGTTGCCAGATTGACTTTGTTCTCGGCTTTGACCTTATCTACCATGACTACCCTGTCAGAAATAACCTTCATGTTTTCGGATGGGTCGATGATCTTATTCTTTTCTTTGTAGACTTGCAGTGCACTCTCTGCATTGTTCAATTCGTTCTTAGCCTCGACAACGCGTGCCGCAATGAATTCCTTGGTAGCTTTTTGCTCAGCACGGGTAAGACCGGTCAGGCGGCTAAGGAAGCCGTCAATGACGAGTGCATTCGCTTTCTGCGCGTCTTCCGGTGTATTGGCATTCACGGTAACTTTCAG
>DMWH01000070.1 GCA_003483345.1 Clostridiales bacterium
CTTTTTATCACCTATAAATATGTCATTTACCCACTTGATTTTTGGGTAAACACTTGTAAATTTTTCAATGGCTTGACAGACAGCCACAGCTGCTGCAGTTGTCACTAAGACTGAATTTTCTATGCTTAATTCAGCCTTAAGAATTATGCTCATATAAATACCTGATTCGGCAGGTGAAAAAAAATCTCTTCCAAACCGGCCTCTTCCCTTAGTTTGTTCTTCTGCAATAATTGTCGTTCCATGCTCTGCATTTTGAACAGCTAAAAGCTTAGCCTTTGCGTTTGTTGAATCTATTGTTTTATATACGGTGATAGGAATATTTTTATATTCTTCATTTAAATACAATCTTATTCCTTCGGCAGATAACATATCGGACGATTCAGACAGAGAGTACCCTTTGTTGGGTGTTGATTTAATGTTATATCCATCATCTTTTAATGAATTGATTGCTTTCCAAACTGCTGTTCTCGAAACATTCAACATATCTGCTAATTCTTGACCTGAAAGAGTTTTGCCCTTATTGGACTCTAAAATATGTAATATATTATTTTTTACTGACATAATTTCACCTCAATAAACAATATTATAAAAAGCATTTATAATATTGTCAACTAAAAAAATAATTATGGTTGACGTCATATGCAATTTATAGTTATATAGAGAAATTCTATTAATACTATATAAAACTAGTATTGGACATATAGATATTATTAATATAAAATAATATTAATAACATTGCGTGCATAAATAATATTGAAAGGAGTGGCATTTTGATACTTCCATCAGAAATAAGATTATGCGAGGTAGGTTTGAGAGATGGGTTGCAAAACGAACCTACAATTTTAACCACATCAGAAAAGCTCAAGCTTGCTGAAGGTCTAATTAATGCAGGTTTTAAGGTAATAGAACTAGGTTCATTTATGAACCCTAAAGCAGTTCCCCAGATGGCAGACACGGACGAGCTGTTCAGGCACTTTAATAATGTTGAAGGCGTGGAATTGCGTGCGCTTGCAGCCAATAAAAAGGGAGTTGAAAGGGCAATAAATTGCGGTTGCAGTAAAATTAAGCTGAATGTTTCTGCCAGCAAAAAACATAACCTTGCAAATATAAATAAAACACCTGAGGAAACTGTGGCAGGTTTTGCCGAAAATGTTGACCTTGCTTTGGAAAACGGGCTTGAAGTTTCAGGCTCCATATCTATGCCATTCGGTTCTCCTTGGGAGGGAGTAATCCCTATTAAGGATGTAGAAGAAATTGTTGAAGCTTATTTAAGAGTAGGAATAAAAGAAATTTCCCTTTCAGATGCTGCAGGTGTGGCTTCACCAAGGCAGGTTTATGACATATGCTCTTCAATGCAAAAAAAATATCCGGATGTAAAATGGTGGCTGCATTTTCACAATACCAGAGGAATGGCTATGGCCAATATTTTAGCTTCAATGGAAGCAGGAATAACAAACTTTGATTCATCCTTAGGGGGCTTTGGAGGATGTCCTTTTGTTCCCGGAGCAGCAGGTAATGTATCTTCGGAAGATGTTGTTCATATGATGGACGAAATGGGAATAAAAACAGGAATTGATATATTGAAGCTTATTGAGCTTTCGAGAAACCTGCAGGCTATGCTTGGAAACGAGGGAGACTCATATATTCTAAAAGCCGGCAGATCTAAGGATTTATTTAAATAGAATTATAAATTAATCTAAATTGTTTAAACTATTCTAAAATATAGTTTTCTATATAATATAGGAGGAAATATGAGCAGAATGAGTTCAATGGACGAGGCTTATGCAAAACTTACTCAAGACCAAATTGACGAAATAGAAGAAAAGTTTGCAAAAGCTGATGCCGCACAAAAAATCTTTGAAAAATGGAGTCAAGAGGATATTGATAGAACTATTAGAGCTATTGCATGGAAAGTAGCCAATACACAAACTTTTAAAGAATTAGTCAAAATGAGCATCGAAGAAAGTAAATTGGGAGACCCCGTAAGCAGAGAGAATAAAAAATATAAAATAAGGGGAGTACTTCGTGATGCTCTCAGACAAAAAAGCGTAGGAATAATTGAGGAAATTCCCGAAAAAGGAATTGTAAAATATGCAAAACCGGTTGGGGTTATAGCATGTGTTATACCTGCAACTAACCCGGATTTAACACCTGCAGGGAATGCAATATATGCCCTTAAGGCAAGAAATGCAATAATATTTTCTCCCCATCCCAGAGCAGCAAAGACCGGGGGAAGAACGATTGAACTGATGAGAGAGGGTTTAAGGCAGGTAGGAGCTCCCGAGGATTTGATACAAATCTTGGGACAGGGAAAAGCTAAGATAAACAGAGCCATGTCGGAAGCTTTAAATACAAAATGTGATTTGGTAATTGCAACCGGCGGACAAGGGGTAGTAAGAAGAGCATATCACTCCGGCACACCAGCTTATGGAGTAGGTGCAGGAAATGCTACAATGATATGGGATGAAACAGCCAAGGATGAATTATATAAAGCAGCACATAATACAATGCTTTCCAAAACATCCGATTTTGGGTCGGGATGTTCTGCAGACGGCAATATTGTTATACATGAGAGCATTTTTGACGAAGCTGTAAATGCCTTAGTTGAAGCAGGCGGGTATTTATTGAATGAAAATGAGCAGGAAAGTATTAAAAAAATCATGTGGGATGAAGAATGCCACCGCTTGCCTGATTCGGTAGCCCAATCTCCTCAGACTATGGCAAAGCTTGCAGGATTTGAAATATCCGAAGACAGGAAATTCCTGATAGCAATGGGAACAGGAAGCTATACAACTTCTTACGAGGATGTGTGGTGCCGTGAAAAATTAACAACACTTTTGGCTGTTCATAAATATGAGGGCGAATTTCAAAATGCTATTGATATAATCAAAGCCATTCACGAAGTAGGGGGTAAGGGTCACAGCGTGGGAATATATTCATACGATGAGGATCATATCCACAGACTTGCCCTTGAAGCTCAAGTAGGCAGGATAATGGTTAGACAACCTCAATCAAAATCAAATGCCGGTTCTTTTACAAACGGTATGCCGATGACATCAAGTATAGGATGCGGCACGTGGGGAGGTAATGCAACATCGGAAAATGTTCATTTAAAACATTATATGAATGTTACCTGGGTTTCAAAGGAAATACCGGAAGACAGACCCAGTGATGAGGAACTGTTCGGTGAATTTTACGAACCTGAAAGAGAAGGAAAAAAATAAAGGAGGTATTTATTTGAAAAGATTAGTGTCAGAACAGATGGTAGAATATCTTGAAAGACGTAATGTTGAGTATATTTTCGGTTTATGCGGCCATACCGTAATAGCCTTTTTGGATGCTTTGTCAAAAAGTGAAAAACTAAAATATATATCATTCAGGAATGAGCAGCTTGCTGCCATGGCTGCAGACGGCTATGCGAGAATCAAAAAAAAGGCTGGAGTAGTACTCTGCCATTTAGGCCCGGGTTTGGCTAATACCGTAACCGGAGTTGCCAATGCTTCATTTGATTCAATACCCATGGTTGTTATAGCAGGGGATGTGCCAAGATATTATTATGGAAAACATCCTCATCAAGAAGTTAATATGCATGCAGATGCTTCTCAATATGAAATATTAAAACCAATAGTAAAAAGAGCCTGGAGAATTGATGATCCGGAAGCATTGCCTGAAATTCTGGATAAGGCTTTCAGACTTGCTGAAAGCGGGAGACCCGGGCCTGTTCTCATATCGGTTCCCATGGACGTATTTTCTGTTAAAATAGATGAAGAATTATTTAACCGTACTTTTAAAGACAGCTCGGAAACCATAAAACCGGCACTGGCACCTTCAGCAGCAAAGGCAATAGCTAAAAAACTTATAGAAGCCAAAAATCCTGTTATTCATGCAGGAGGAGGAATACTTTTGGCAGGTGCATCAGAGGAATTAAGACAGCTGGTAGAATTTTTGGACATTCCAGTTTCAAGAACACTTATGGGGCAAGGATGTTTGTCGGATACCCATCCCTTGATGCTTGGTCAAACAGGATTCTGGGGTCTTGAGTTTACTCACAAATTTACTGCAAATGCAGATGTAATACTTGGATTAGGAACACGATTCGCAGAAGCAGACAGTTCAAGCTGGTATACGGGTGTTACTTTTGATATGAATAAAACAGAATTTTTGCAGATAGATATCGACCCAACTGAAATTGGAAGAAATTACCCCGTATCAATCGGTGCAATAGCGGATTTAAAACTTGCCTTGGCTCAAATTCTTGAAGAAGCCAAAGCCCTTGTACCGGAAGGGATTAAAAGACCGGGGTTAAGGGAAATGATTAAAGCAAATCGTGATGAGTTTAGAAAGTCAAATATTGAAGTTTCAACAGATGGCAGATTCCCAATGACACCTCAAAGAATTTTAAGAGATGTTAAATCGGTTATACCGGAAGATGCGGTTATCTTTACGGATGTAGGCTGGAATAAAAACGGAGTTGCTCAGCAATTTGATATTACTATACCGGGAACAATCCACCACAGTTCAGGGTTGGCAACTATGGGATTTGGCGGCTCGGCGCTTATAGGCGGCAAGCTTGCAGCACCGGATAAGGTTGTATTAACACTTGTAGGAGACGGGGGATTCGGAGTTAATCCCGGAGCATTGGCAACTGCAGTAGAGCAAAACATTCCGGTAGTGTGGGTAGTAATGAACAATTCTGCATTTGGAACAATTGCGGGATTAGAATATTCAAATTATCAAACAAAATTCGGAACAGTATTCACAACACCTGACGGTAAACCTTATTCGCCAAATTGGGCAGAGGTTGCCAAAGCTTATGGAGTTGATGCTGTAAAAATAAAATCAGCTGATGATTTCAAACCGGAACTTGAGAAGGCAATCAAGAGCAACAAGCCATATTTGTTGGATGTACCGATGGAAAATATTGCAGTGCCCACACCGGGAAGCTGGAATATAAATGATATTTATAATCCTAAGGAAGGTGTTGTTAACGGTAAATTGGTAAAGAATGAAAAAGGAGAATATATACCCCCAAATCATTCCACATCCCATAAATAAAGTTTTATTATAAGTGATATAT
>DMWH01000212.1:0-3093 GCA_003483345.1 Clostridiales bacterium
CTAAACTTCAATACCCAAACAGTGAGCGATTCCGGGTATACTTTCACCCTGAAGATTTGCAGTAGGCGAATGAAGTGCTCCCGTAGCTGTAAACAGAAGTTTTTTTATTTCATTATTCAATAATTTCTTGTATAAAAAGGAGCCGAATACTGCTGCTGAACATCCGCAGCCGCTTCCTCCCGCATGTACATCCTGTTTGTTAATATCAAAAATAATTGTACCGCAGTCATCGTATTTTGATTCGATACTCTTATTATCTTCATTGAACATCTTATTAACTATGCCTTTACCCACTGTTCCCAAATCTCCGGTAACAATTAAATCATAATCAATGCCTGTATCCTGAAGATGCTGATTTAATGAGTCGTAAGCAGCCGGTGCCATGGCAGCTCCCATATTATTTGCATCTTTTACACCTAAATCAACGATTTTTCCAAAGGTAACATGTTTTATTTTTGGTCCCTTTCCGCTTTTTGAGAGCCATACCGCAGCTGCGCCGGTTACTGTCCACTGTGCTGACATATGGCGCTGTCCTCCCATTTCAAGCGGAAGTCTGTACTGCCTTTCTGCACTGCAAAAATGGCTTGANNGTAACACAAATTACATTTTCAGCAAATCCTCCGTCTATTATCATTGCGCCTAAACCCATTGTCAATGTCATGGTGGAGCAGGCGCCGTATACTCCTATGTATGGCAGTTCCAAGGCTCTTGCAGCAAATGAAGAAGATGTGATTTGATTTAACAAATCTCCTGAAATTAAAAGGTCAATGTTTTCATTTATTAAACTATTTTTGTTTTTCAAATTTTCTACTGCAATTTTCTGCATTTTTAATTCACATTTTTCCCATGTGTCTTCTCCCCATAAATCATCTTCTATTACCATATCAAATTTATCTTTTAAAGGTCCCTGTCCTTCCTTTTTGCCGACTATGGTGTAAGTATCTCTTATTACTACATCGTCTTTAATTATATAAGTTTTTCCTGTCTTTTTCATTTTTCCTCCTTACTTAAATAACATACTTAACAAACCTGCTATAAATGAAGAAAAGTACCCGAATACCAAGACAGGTCCTGCTAACTTAAAAATATTTGCAGCCGTACCTAAAATCAATCCTTCTCTCTTAAATTCCAAGGCAGGAGAAACTACCGAATTTGCAAATCCGGTTATTGGAACGACTGTACCGGCTCCTCCTATTTTGCCTAGTTTATCATACCAGCCCAAACCCGTCAAAAGTGCACTAATACCTATTAGTACCACAGCTGTCATGGGTGATGCTTCTTCATCTGATATACCTAACCAGGCAACAAAAGAGTCATTGATAATTTCTCCCACCAAACATATGGCTCCCCCAAAAATAAATGCCATCACACAGTTTTTAAGCATTTTGTTTTTAGGTGTAAACTCATCAACTACTTGTTTATAGTTGTCTTTATTATATTTCATTTTACCTCCTAATGTATAATTAAAGGTATTACAGTAAGACTGCGCTTTCAGGTATTCTTTTCAGGGATCTGTCAATTCCGCTGCCGAAATAAACAGCTGTTAAGCCGATAATTAAAAGTATTACTAATAAAAATATCTTTTTTTTCATATAAATCACCTCATAAGTATTATTTACAAAAATAGTTTTTTGAATACTAAAAAAAAGCACTAACAGTGCCTTTTTTTTAAAGAAATGTTAAATAGTACCTTTTGAGTCACATAGATATTTATATTTGTTCAAGATAAAAATTTCTATTTCGCTTAATTATTTATTAATCATCTTCTGATTTTTCATCATCAAATTCTTCATTTAATGTCTTTTGTTTTTTTTCAGATATTTTTTTTCTTAATATAACTTTTGTTCCAACATCCTTTTCTGACAAAACAACCAATTCATCCATAAATGATTCCATAACGGAAAAACCCATTCCGGAACGTTCAAGCTCCGGTCTTGTGGTAAATAACGGCTCTCTTGCCTTTTCTACATCTGCAATTCCGCAGCCGAAATCCTCAACTATTATTTCAACTACCTGCCCCTTAATTCTGCATTGAATTTCAATTTCTCCGATTTCATCTTCATAGGCATGTACCACTGCATTGGTTACTGCTTCGGACACTGCTGTCTTAATATCTGATATTTCGCTCATTGTTGGATTCAAGCTTGAGCAAAATGCTGCGACCGCAGCCCTTGCAAAGGATTCATTAACAGATAGACTTGGTATTTTAATATATACGTAGTTATTATGCATTTTGTCCCCCTATTTTATTTTTATTATTTTTCCAATGCCGCTCATGTCCAAAATCTTTCGTACCTTTTTGCCTGCATTTATTATTTCTATTACACCATTACGCTTTCTTATGACTTTGTATCGACCGATTACAAAGCCGATACCTGAGCTGTCGATAAAATCAAGACCTTTTAAATCTATTACCAATTTATTGTACTTTTCATTTTTGATTTTTTCATCAATTAATACCCTAGCTTCGTCGGCGCTGTGATGGTCTAACTCGCCCTTTAATTTGATTGTCAATACTTGTCCCGTTTCAATAAACTGAATATTCACAAAATCATCCTTTCTGCATAATGTACAAGCTATTATACTACTAGGGAAAGGATATTTCCTTGACTTATTTTAATGTTTTTTGTCGATTATGGTAAATTTAAATCAACTGTCAATATAAGGAAAAAGTAATTTAAATTCGGAACCTTTTCCGGGTGTGCTTTTAACCTTTATTTTACCCTTATGACCTAATACGATTATTTTAGCAATTGACAACCCCAGTCCATGACCGCTTACTTGCTTGCTTCTTGATTGCTCTGCCCTATAAAGTCTGTCAAATATTTTATTTAAATCATCTTTTTTAATTCCTACACCGGTGTCCTCTACTTTTATAACATAGTATTCATCCTGGATGAAGCCTGAAATCATAATATATTCGCCGGGAGGAGTATATTTCATGGCATTATCGAGAAGTATTCTCACAGCCTGTTTAATCCTCATTTTATCGCCGTAAATGGTTGCATCATCATAAAATTTAAAATACAGTTTGTGCGCTGTGTCAATCATCTTTGTTTCTTTTTCAATTTCTTCAAGAAGGGCACGAATTCT
>DMWH01000212.1:3122-4849 GCA_003483345.1 Clostridiales bacterium
TCTTTGCCCCATCTGTCAAGCATATTAACATAGCCCTTTATAACAGCTATCGGTGTCCTGAGTTCATGGGATGCATCTGAAACAAACTGCTGCTGTGTTTTATATCCGCTTTCTATCCTATCCATCATTTCATTGAAGGTTTGCGACAATTCCTTCAATTCATCCTGTGTTCCTTTAACGTCGAGCCTGGTGTTTATGTTGTTTACTGTGATAGTCTTGGTAATTTCAGTCATGTTTTTTATGGGACCGATGAGTTTGTAACTTGTGCTTGATACTATTGGTGCGAAAAACATAAGACCAATGGCTCCGGATATTAAAACCATAAAACTTATTCTCCACGCATCCCTGAGCATATCTTCCATCGGGTAATTTATATTCATATAATAAATAGAATTGTTTTTTGTAAAGCTTTCCGAATGAACATATTCATTGTCAAAAATTATTTTTTCCGTAATGACAATAATACTGTCCGCATATCTTCCCGGTCTTCCTGTCGAAAAGTATGTGTTAAGATTATTGTCAAATATTTCAAAAGAATTATAGCTTCTTTCATTTACATTTATAGTGTTAAAATTCGGGTAACTGTTTATTATATTTTCTGAATCGATTGCTGCTGTTGTATCTTCAAATTTCTGCAGTTCAAATATTAAATAGCCTACAGAGGTTGTCAGGGCAACTGTCATAATTATTATAACGTACAAGATTAAGTAAGTTGTAGAAATTTTAAATGCAATTGAAAATTTAAGTCTTTTTAACAGACTTATAAGCAATTTTACGGTTATTCTAAATGGATAAAGTATTAAGTTTAACAGTTTTCTAATAATTGTCTTTACCATTTGTCTTCCTTCAATCTCTGATTATGTAGCCTACTCCCCTTACTGTTTCAATAAGACTTACATTATATTTCTGGTCTATCTTGCTTCTTAAATATCTTATATATACATCAATAATATTAGTGTCTCCATAATAATCATATCCCCAAACATTGTCCAAAATCTTTTCTCTTGATATTACTATGTTTTTGTTTTTCATAAGGTATTCCAATAATTCAAATTCTTTTTTGGTAAGCTCAATATTTTCATTGTCGTATTCAACCTTATAATTATTTTTGCATAATGTAAGTTTCCCGATTTTCAATATATCTTGTTCATTGGTTTTATGGTATTTTCTTTTTAACAATACTCTGATGCGCGCCAATAATTCTTCTACGGCAAAAGGCTTTGTCATATAATCGTCGGCACCTATGTCCAGCCCTGTTACTTTATCAGAAATATCATCTTTTGCAGTCAGCATTATTATGGGTACATCAGATGTTTGTCTTAATCTCCTGCACACTTCAATGCCGCTTAATCCGGGCAGCATTAAATCAAGTATTATCAAATCAACATCAGGGGATTTCCCTTTTTCAAAACCTTCTCTTCCGTTGTTTGCAATATCTACATCATAGCCCTCATATTTTAATTCAAGCTCCAAAAACCGCGCAATCTTTTGCTCATCCTCCACAATTAAAATCTTTTTTTTACCCATAATAACCTCGTTTTTGATTTATTGTACTATTTTTTTCCTTTTTTATCAATCAGTTTTTACTATTCTTATATCTTCTCTATTACAAGTACATTATGTCGTTAATGAATAATATCAGGCCTAAGACCTGATATTATTTTTTATTCAATGATTATTTCATTTTCTGATTCATCTTGTTCGTCTGTTGGCTCTTCTTCGTCATC
>DMWH01000212.1:4894-8036 GCA_003483345.1 Clostridiales bacterium
TGCCAGTACCAATCCGAAGATTACAACCCAAAATGCCATCAAAAATGCAGCTAATATTACTACCACGGGCACATTTAAAATTGTATTTCCATCCTTGTTTTTAACAGACATCCTAAGAGCCAAAAGCTTGTTTGCGGCTGCTGTAAAGCCTCCATGATGTTTCTCGTTTCTTCTTCCTTTTTTCTTTTCAAGCTCTATGATCGATTTAATTAAATCTCCGTCATTTTTTTCGAGGGTTTTTTTAGCTTCCTCGTAGCTTACATTAACTCTGTTTCTGAGTTCATCGATTTGTTCCAATGTAACTTTCATAGTTCCTCCTATATATAAATTTTATTTTTTTCTTATATATAAGGTACCACCAAAGTATTAATTGAGTTTTAGGTATAAATTAAAATTAGATTAAAATATGAAAAATAATTTTAAGAAATATGAAAAGTATGAATTTTCAGACTTTTATACTTTTCCACTTTCCTGAATTATACCTTAAAAGAACAAGTGCAGAACGTACCGTTTGATCAACTATAAAAGCAAACCAAGCCCCTTCCAGTCCCATATTCCATACATTTATTAAATATATTGCCAAAAAAGGTCTTATTATCAGTACCGTTATAAAAATAATAATTGCAGTTGCTCTTGTATCTCCGGCACCCCTTAATGAGCCTGCCAAAATAAACTGGGAAGACTGCAAGGGCTGTGTAAATCCTACGAACATCATTATTCTTGCACCTTGTGAAACTATTGCCGGGGCATCATTGTATAAGGATACTATATTACCGCCCCAGAATATAAAGATTATTCCCAATATAATTGAAACAGACATTCCAAGTCTTCTTGTTCTGTGAACATAGGCATGTGCCATATCGGGGCGGTTTTTACCCAGGCTTTGTCCCGTAAGTGCAGTAGCTGACACGGCAAAACCCTGACCGTTCATAAAGGATAATGCCTGAATACTCATACATATTTGATGGACTGCATATGCAACAGTACCAAGACCCGCAATTGCTCTTACGTATATTATGACTCCGGCACGCATCAACAGCTGTTCAAACATTGCCGGAGTACCTATGGTTATTATTTGCTTGAGGGAACGAGAATCAGGCCTAAACCCATCTGTAAAGCGAAGGTGCAAATACTGGTCGCCCCTCATAATATAAATTAAAGCAAAAACAAATGCAACAAATTGTCCGATAATAGTTGCTAATGAAGCACCTGCAACTTCCATGCGCGGAAAACCAAAATTCCCTTCAATTAAAAGGTAATTTAAAACTACATTTACAACATTAGCTATAAGATTATATGTCAATGCTGTTCTTGAGTTTCCGACACCTCTTAATGTTGCCGTGATTGTTGTGGTCAATGCCATGAATGCAAAGCCAACCATTTGAATTTTAAAATATACTGTACCGCCTGCCAATGTTTTTTCTTCGGCTGCACCCATGAAAAGGATAAATTCTTCTGCAAAAATATAACCTAACAAAGAAGAAATCAAAGAAAGTATAAAAGTAATCATCAGGGCTTGCCTAAGAATTAAGTTTGCTCTTTTACAATCTCCTGCTCCTTTGTATCTTGCCACCATTGCAGTTGCGCCGACATTCAAGGCCATGAAAGTTGTCATGAGAAGAAATTTAGGCTGAATTGTAAGACCGACGGAAGTAAGTGCCCAGGCTCCCAAACCTCCAACCATCATCAAGTCTACCATTGATGCAAGCTGAGTTAAGGTAAGCTCAACAACAGATGGCCATGCTATCTTTACAATGTCTTTATAAAGCATTTTGGAAGTTACATTCGGGGGAAGTTGATTTTTTTTGATTTCTTTTATATTAATATCCTTGCCGTCTTCTACCAAGTCCAAGGCAAAGCTATAATTAGTAGATTTTTTTATTGTTTCCATTGTTGCTCCTTGTCGCATAAATAAAGTCGCATAGCTGCGACTTTTTTGCGGTTTGAGCCGCTAAAATTCGTTATAATTTATGATATCATGATTTGTTTGCAATGTCAACAAAACCGGCTGCTAAAGCTACCAATAAAATTCAATAAATCCGGTATTATTTTTCCTCTTTTATTAAAATTCGCAGCGCTTCAATTGCAGTAACAATAGCTCCCTCAGTATCGTGCTCCTGCGGGTCATCAAGACCCAGACGTCTTCTTTCTTGGTTTGCCACTACAAGAAATACAGAGCCTGCCCTAACCTTTCTGTAAGCTGCAACCGTAAACAATGCCGCTGATTCCATCTCAGATGCCAAGGCACCCATTTTCAGCCATGCTCCCCATTTATTTGTCAACTCATAGCTTACAGGTTTTGATTCCGGTGCATGCTGTCCGTAAAAAGAATCCTTGCAATGTACAACACCTACATGATATTTTTTATTTAAATTTTCTGCTGCTTTTACCAATGCATTAACAATTCCATAATCAGCAACTGCCGGAAATTCTATGGGGGCATATTCTCTGCTTGTACCTTCCATACGGATTGCTCCTGTGGCTATTACCAAGTCGCCGCCGGTAACATCAATATTTATGCCTCCACTGGTACCAACTCTTATAAATGTATCCGCTCCTATGTTTGCCAGTTCTTCCATTGCAATTGCAGCAGAAGGTCCTCCGATTCCTGTTGATGTCACACTTACCTTTACTCCATCAAGGTAGCCTGTATATGTAACATATTCTCTTTTGTCAGCTACTAACACGGGATTATCAAAGTATTTAGCAATTTTACCGCATCTTTTGGGATCTCCGGGCAATAATACATACCTGCCCACGTCTCCTTCTTTCAAATTTATATGATATTGAGCATCCGAGTATACTGTTCCCATGCTGCATACCTCCATAATTTTAATTATCTACATAATATATAAAATATTGGTAAAATTCAATATCTTTTTTATTATTAAAAAAGAGGCTGCAGATTGCATGCCTCATTTTTCAATCAAACCAGTTGTGGGGAGTCATTTTCCCTATTCTGAATCTTTTTTAAAATAATGCTGCTTATTTCATCAACACTCATGCTTCCAATATCTCCTTGTTGTCTTTCTCTTACGGAAACGGTGTCGCTTTCAGCTTCTTTTTCCCCTACTATCAACATGTACGGAATTTTTTCCATCTGAGCTTCTCTGATTTTATATCCTATCTTTTCTGCCCTTGA
>DMWH01000212.1:8130-8925 GCA_003483345.1 Clostridiales bacterium
TTTTGCCCGTCTGCTCCCACATATTCCATTTCAAAGCGCTGAGGAAGCTGGTAATCCAGTTGAATTGTTCCGCACTGCCAGGTTCTTCCTATGCAGTCTGTTAAGTGGAAGTCAATTTTTGGTCCGTAGAAAGCCCCATCACCTTCATTTATAACATAATCTAAATTCAACTCATCCAATGCTGCTTTTAGAGATGCTTCCGCTAAATCCCAGTCCTTGATTTCTCCCAAAAACTTTTCCGGTCTTGTTGAAAGCTCCAATTTATATGAGAAACCAAATTGCTTATAAATTTCATCGATTAACTTTATTACGCCTTTAATTTCATCCTTAATTTGCTCAGGAAGTATATATAAATGAGCATCATCCTGTGTAAATGCTCTTACACGCATCAAGCCGTGTAAAGCACCCGATAATTCATGTCTGTGAACTCTTCCTGCTTCTGCAACTCTCATGGGGAAATCTTTATATGAGTGCATGGAATTCTTATATGCTAAGATTCCACCCGGGCAGTTCATAGGCTTAATNNGATACTTCCCATAAATGCTGATTTAGAATTAAAGGTGTTTCTATTTCAACATAACCTGCTTTTTTATGAAGTTTTCTCCAATATTTCATAAGTTCATTTTTTACTACAACGCCTTTTGGCAGGAAGAAAGGAAATCCGGGACCTTCTTCGGACATCATGAATAAATTCAATTCTTTTCCAAGTTTTCTGTGGTCACGTCTTTTTGCCTCTTCCAACATTTTCAAATAATCTTCCAAGTCTTTTGCCTTTTCAAATGAAATACCGTATAT
>DMWH01000212.1:8939-15350 GCA_003483345.1 Clostridiales bacterium
TCAAGATGAGGTCCTGCACACAAATCAACAAAATCACCATGCTTGTAAAATGATATTACCGCATCTTCAGGCAAGTCGTTAATTAACTCGACTTTGTAATCTTCTTTTGCTTCTTCCATTAACTTAATTGCTTCTTCTCTGGGAAGTTCAAAACGTTCTAATTCATAGCCGGCTTTTACAATTTTCTTCATTTCAGCTTCGATTTTTTCGAAGTCTTCCTGCACAAATCGGTGTTCTAAATCAATATCATAATAAAACCCGTTTTCAATTGCAGGTCCTATGGCAAGCTTTGCCTCCGGCCACAGTCTTTTAATGGCATGAGCCATAATATGAGATGAAGTATGCCAGAAAATATCTTTTCCTTCCTTGTCCTCAAATTTCAGAAATCTAATATTTCCATCTTCGTTTAATGCGGTTTGAAGTCCGATTGTTTCTCCATTATATACGGCTCCCACCACATTCCTTGCCAATCCTTCACTGATACTTTTGGCAACCTCCAAAGCTTTAATTCCTTTTTCATATTCTCTGACGCTTTTGTCAGGAAATTTAATTTTAATCATAACTATTCCTCCTCTTAGAAATTAGTGTAATTGCTATTAATAACCCGTCAGGATGACAGTCGTTAATAAAACAAAATCTCGTTCCTAAACATAGTTTAAGGACGAGATACCGTGGTTCCACCTTAGTTGCTTCTCAAAGGATTTAAGGCATCCATACCAAGACATTACGCCATTTGACTTTCTGTCTTAACTCCGGATTAGTTTTCAAACAGTCATACATGGGAAACTTCCACCAACATTCCCTCTCTGTTAAGCTGTGTCTGTTCTACTCGATCCATCACAGTTCATTTTGACCATTATATTACCGGTAAATTTTTTTGTCAACAGTAAATTTATATTTTTTAATCTTTAAAATATCCTCACTGTACTTCAATATAGACATCTACATTGTAATTAGGCTTCAGAAATGAATCATTATTATCTAATGATATTTTAATTGGCACTACTGTCCCGCCATTTTTGCTGTAAGCTATGTCAGAAACATAGATAACACGACCCTCATATTCCTTAGTCCTGTCCGCAGCCGGAACTATTTTTACCTTTAAGCCTTCCCGTACATCTTTAATAAACTCTTCAACAACTTCCGCCTCAATTATTAAGCTGTCAAGATTTGCTATTGAAAAGGCCTTTTTTGAAACTTCGGTTATATGTCCCGGTTGATATTGTATATCGTATACTACTGCATTATCATACATGGAAACAATTTGATTTCCTTCAATATACGGTTTATTTAATTTATTTTGTAAAATATTTAATCTGTTTTTAATTTGAGCTATATATTCCGATTGAACAGCATATTTTGCCTTTTCTGATTGAGTTTTTTTATAAATTGCATCTTCTGCATTGCTCAACTCAAACTTGAGGTTCTCTAAATTATTTTCTGCTTCTTCAGCTTTTAACTTTGATTGATTATATTTTTCCTCAGAAATTACTCCTTCTTCAAAGAGCTTTTTATTTATGTCAAGTTCTTTTATTGTATTTTGATGCAAGCCTTCGGTATATTTTATATTATTTTTAAGCTTGTTAACTTCAGCGCTTAAATCTTCAAATCCCATACTGATTTGTTGATATTCCANNAAATTCAGATACTGTCCTTCATTTACAGAAACTTCCTTAACCACGGAATTAAAATCAATTATAATATCCATGAATTCCTCCGGTTTAACTACTCCAAAGGCTTCAATTGATTTTTTTTCTTGGGATAAATCTATTTCCTCAACAGTTGTCTGTGGGTCTTCAGCTTTGCAGCCGGCAACACTTATCATTATAACAAGAAGCATCAATATTGCTTTAATTCTCATTGCACCACACCTTTCCATCCCTTACATTAATGATTCTATCACTATATTTAGCCGTTTCCAGCGAATGACTTACCTGTAATATGGTTTTTCCTTTCTCTTTATTTATTCTTTGTAACAGTTTCATAACTTCTTCCGATGATTTACTGTCTAAATTTCCAGTAGGCTCATCGGCTAATATAATATCCGGCTCATTAATCAATGCACGAGCTATTGCAACACGCTGCTGCTGTCCTCCGGATAACTCTCTAGGAGTATGGTTTATTCTGTCTGACAATCCTACTNNCCGGTAATCCTTAATCTTCTTCCCGTCCAATAATACCGGGAGCATAACATTATCTTCTACCGTCAGGTTAGGAACTAAATTGTAAAATTGAAATACGAATCCGATTACTCTTCGTCTTAATGTACTTTGCTCCTCATCACTCAATGCGGAAATATCCTTATTATTTATAAGTATTTTCCCTGATGTAGGTTTATCCAATCCTCCCAACAAGTATAGCAATGTGCTTTTACCTGAACCTGAAGGACCCATTATTGTTATAAATTCTCCCCTGTTTATTGTAAAGTTTATTTCCTGCAAAATTTCTACGGGTACATTTCCCAACATATACGTTTTATTTAAATTTTCAACCTCAATAATTTTTTCCATAATTATCCTCTACTCATATTTAATTGATTCGATAATGTCTAATTTAGTTGTTTTTAATGCAGGACTTACGGAAGCAATAACAGAGATTATAATTCCTGTAAATAATGAGGCTGCAAATAAATCTGACTTATAATGTATGGCTAAGGGAACACCTATTGTCTGCATCAATTCAGGTACTATCCAAAGCATGAACATTGCACCTATAATTCCAACTGTTGCACCAATACATCCGCCTGTCAAAGCCTCCACAAATATCATTTTCAATGTTTGCTTTTTGCTCAGTCCTATGGAACGCTTAATTGCAATATAACGTCTGCGCTCTAAAAAACTAATCATATAATTGTTAAAGACCCCGAAGATACCTATGAGCATAGCTAAAAGAGAAAATGCCTGAAGGATAATCATGAATTGACTATTTTGCCCATAATTTGTTTTTTCCATGTTTGAAATTGTATTACCCCATACTCCCTGTCTCATAAACTTTTCCTTGATTTCTGATAGGACTAACTCCGGCTCCTCAGATGTTTTTACAAAAAATCTGTTATAATATGGCTGCTCCATATCTGTTTTAAAATATTTCTGAGATATAATTGCATTACTCCCGTTTTGCATTATTGAATCGTAAAAACCGATTATATTATAGGTTTTTTCGCCGGAATTCATATCTAATGTAAGTTTGTCGCCTATTTTTAATCCCAGGCTGTCTTTCATCATAAGAGTAACCATTATATTTCTGCCGTCATCAAGCTTTTTGAACAGCTCGTCAACATCTTCATTGCCCTCCGGACGAAAAGCTGCATAATCCCTGTACTTGATGATATCAATACCCTGCAAATAACCAATGCTGTAATCGGTATCCACAACTTTTATTCCTTGAAAACTTTCAAAGGCTCCGTAAGTTCCTTCCACTCCGTCAATACTTCTGAGTACCTGTTCCGTATTTCTATCGCCGTTTAAGGAAAGCATTATATCAAACTTCCAGTCCTTATAAGCATTTAACACCTCTATACCTACGCTGTAACTGATTATATTAATCATGAGAATAACCGAAATTCCAATTGCCAGCAATGATATATTATTATATATATTTTTGTTATCCTTTAAATTTTTAACCGCAAGAATTCCTTCATTTCCAAATACAGCTCCATAGACTTGCTGAAAAAACTTTAATAAAAATGATGTAATAAAAGGAATATAGATTATTACAAGAGCAAATATTATCAATAAAGACAAAAGATTGAATATCATTGATGCTATATTTTGTGTTATGAAAGATAAAATTATCGATATAGCAAACATAACAGTCAATATAATGACCTTTTTGTTTTTTTTGATTATTTCTCTATCAATCAAATTCAATACCAATTCTTTTATTGGTATTTTTGAAGCCCTACTTATTGGAATCCAAGAACTGACAGTTGCAACCATAAGGGCTAAAATAAAGGTCGTCAGCATATGGACTAAGCCAAATTTAATCGATACATCCAACTGTCCGTTATAAGGGTCTGAAGCCATTATTCGGGCAATAAGATATAAAACTCCCATTCCTGTTAATATTCCTAATATTCCCCCCACAATTCCATACAATAAGCTTTCGCCTATGAGTATAATATCCGTCATTTTTCTTGTAGCACCAATGCTTCGAAAAGTACCTATGACAGGAAGCCTTTCTGTTGTTATTACCTTAAATGTGGAATAAATAATAAAAACACTGATAAATAACACCATAATGGTCATTAAATACAAAGGTACAACTAAAAACTGCAGATACTCATTCAAAACTTCCGCTGTAAAAGGCTCCTCTACAACATATCTGCTATACAAGGTGCTTATTTCTTCTTTTACATTTAAAATATCATATCCTTCTTCAACAACAATATAAGCAGTATCAACCCAACCTCTCCGATTATATAAAGAAGTAAGAGTATCTAGAGGCATTACTGCGGCTATAGAATTTGACTGCGGATTATGCTGAAATACACCTATAGGTCTTGAAATACCCCATACGGTTAAAACTCTGTCAACACCACCGATTTCTATGTGTATACTGTCTCCCGTATTATAATCATATTTTTTTGCAAATATTTCGCTTAAAATAATATGATTGCCTGAAAACTCCCTGCCTGTTGCCTTTTGACCATAATTTATAGGATTAAGTTTTTCCAATTCATCTATATTAAACCCTTTTATATATAGCAGCTCTGTCTTTTTTCTTTCAATTTGATATTCTTCCTCTGACAATTTATAAATTCCGCCAACCGAAAAAGTTCCTACAATATAATCAACACCCTTTACTTGATTGGGCAATATTTTAAAAGTGGAAGAAGGTGATTCCCTGCCGGGATAAATCAATAAATCTGCTTTGCCGGTCTGCATTCTAATAAGAGCTTCATACATGGAACTCATGGTACCTGCCAAAGCACTTGAAGCAAAAAACAAGGCTGCTGAAATTGTAACTGAGAAAATAATTATAAAAGACCTGAACTTTTTTTCTAAAATACTTTTTGTTATAAATTTAACAATAATATTCATTAAAACACCGCCAAAAAAATACATTAGCTTTAATATTTTCCATTAATTGTTATACCATATATGCATATTTATTACAAGAATTTTTTTATTTTTTTGTTGCTCTTAAAAGCGCTTTTATTATGAATTCATTATATGAGAAGAAAAATAAAATAAAAAGTGACTTAGGTCATCATATAAGTCACATTTTTATTACTGCATAAAGATGGGTTAGTTAATCATTTTCGTTTCTTTCTTTTTCGNNGATGAGTTGTCATCTGATGATTTATCTCTTCCAAATCGTGATTTTTTTTCTTTAGATAATTCTACAACAACATCCATTCCTTTTATTTGCGAGCGGTTCATTCTATCAAGAATTCTTTTTTTATGCTCCTTTGAAGCAGCAAAGAATGAAAAATTATCCAGTACATCTATTTCTCCGATATCATAGCCGGGAATATCGCACTCTCCTGCTACTGCTCCTAATATGTCACCCGGTCGAATCCCTTGCTTTTTCCCGAGATTAATATGGAATCTTTCTGTATTTTCAAGCTTTCCGCCTCTCTTTTTTCTTTCGGGAATAACTTCATTTAAATCTCTCTCTTCCGATAAATCAAATTTAACAAGCTTTTTAATCATAGCTGCAATTACAGTCTCGGCATCATAGCCCTTATCCATAAGTTTTTCTGCCAGTTCTCTGTTTTCCCCTAAATCTCCGCTTTCTATTACATTTACTATATCTCTTATAAATTTATCCTGTTTAACTTCATTTACCCTGTCCACTGTGGGTATTGCTCTTTTTCGGATTGATTTTTTGGTATATTTTTCAATATCCTCTATTTTTCTTAATTCTTTTGCACTTACCAAGGTAAATGATGCTCCTTCTCTTCCGGCCCTCCCCGTCCTGCCTATACGGTGAACATAATAATCTTCTTTTGAAGGAACTTCGTAGTTTATTACAAGATCTACTTCTTTTATGTCAAGGCCTCTTGCAGCCACGTCTGTAGCTATAAGTATATCAATAAGCCCATTGTTAAACTTGTTTAAAGTATCTAATCTTTGTGATTGTTTTATATCTCCGTGAATTTTATCGCAGTTATACCCCTTATCGATTAGCTTGTTATATAACTCATCCACTGCCTTCTTTGTATTGCAAAATACCAATGTAAGTTTTGGGGTATAGGTGTCAATTAACCTGGAAAGTGCTTCAACCTTATCGGAATGCTTCACCAAAAAATAACTTTGTTTAACTTCCTTGGCTGTTATTCCTTCTCTTAAAACCTTCACGTAAACAGGGGAATTAAGAAATCTCTTAATTATTTTTCTGATATCATCGGGAATTGTTGCGGAAAACAATAAGGATTGAACGGGATGGTCAATTTTGCTTAAAATA
>DMWH01000160.1:0-348 GCA_003483345.1 Clostridiales bacterium
TTCAGGATGAAACAAATTCCATCTTTGTATCGTCCCACATAATAAGTGATTTGGAAAAAATCTGCGACTACATCACCTTTATTCACAAGGGGAAAATTATATTCTCGGAAACCAAGGACGATTTGCTGGACAATTACGGTATCTTAAAATGCTCTCCGGAAGAGTATGAAAACATTGATAAGAGCCTTGTAAAGGGAATGAGGAAAAACAAATTCGGAATCGAAGCTTTGGTGCTTAAGGATAGGATCACGGGACCTTATCTGATTGACAGGGCTTCCCTGGAAGATATAATGATATTTATTATAAAGGAGCAAGTGCAATGACTGGATTGATTTTAAAGGATTTGTT
>DMWH01000160.1:524-7460 GCA_003483345.1 Clostridiales bacterium
AACTTTTTTGCCGGATTGACATTGATGGCAGTCATCTTTCCCCTCCTCTTCAAGTTCGGAGTGGAAAAAGGGCGCATCCTGATGATGATTGTTATATTCATACCGGTGGCAGCTGTGATGATGATTTCAAAAATTGGAATCCCAATGCCCGCAGAGGAAAAATTAGAACAATTGATTTATTTTTTACCCATAATTGGTGTACTCTTATTTATAATTTCGATTTATNNGAATATGAAAAAAGTTTATGAATTTGATACAGTAATTTTGAAAGTTCCTGATATTGACGGGGCCTATATTGAGTTTCCCTATGATGTAAAGGAGGAATTCGGAAAAGGGAGAGTTAAAGTATATGCAACCTTTGACGGTGAGCCCTATGTAGGAAGCTTAGTCAGGATGGGAACTCCTTGTCATATAATAGGCATCAGAAAAGATATACGGGCAAAAATCAATAAACAACCGGGGGACATAGTCCATGTGACAATTAGAGAAAGAAGTTAATAGTTNNTTTTGAGAATAAAAGGAACTATCCCTAAAATTTTGGAACTATTTGTTAATAGGTAACGTCTTATTGATATAATACAATAATTAGCAAAAACCGGTATAGGAGGTTTAAATGGATTTTAAAAAGTTTATGGTTTTATTTTTGTGCATATTATTATTTGCTTCGTGCTCAGATAATAATGTAGTTAAGGAACCGGAACCGGTAGAAGAGCCTGAAGTTATTGAGGAAGACAATATACCTACAGCTTGGAACTTGAGTATGGAAGAATTTCGTGTAGACGTTCCTTTTAGTGTTCCTGATGTTATACCTGTTGTGGAGAAATATGAAGTCAATGAAGATTTATCTAACCTGGTAAATGCAGGCCAGTATGCCGGATTTACAGATAAGCAGCTAAAATCAATCTATGAAGATGGTTTTGTCGTATTGAAACCAAGCTATGAATATTTAAAAATGCATCATTTATATGAATACCCCATGTATAAGGAATCACCTGTATTTATAACAGTTGACTCCGCTCTCCATTTATACCACATTTTTTACGGCAATTCACTAAAGCTCCTTGAAGTATCTTCACTGTATGATAAATTGCAGTCCCTTTCAAAAAATATGCTGACCGAAAGCTTAAATGCCTATAATGATTCCAAGTATGCTAATTTAAAGGAAGAATTGAAATTTGCAGCCGCATATTTTTTAACCGGAGCAAAATTGATTGATGAAGATTTGGAAGGTATAGTAGTCCCCGAGGAAATTGCAGTTTTATCCGACGATGAGATAAAGCTTATTGATGAAGCCTTTGATTTCGCAAGGTCTCCCATCTTCGGAAAGGATTTGGATTATTCCCAATTTACCGTAAGAGGCCACTATACGGGAAATGAAGAATTAGGTAAATATTTTAAAACTATGATGTGGTACGGCTTAAGCGGATTCCCGATATTTGATGAAAGCAAAAGCAAGCCGGTCCTTGATATGGACAGCTTGACAAAATCAATGATAATTACCTGTCTTCTTCTTAGAAATGAAGATAGTTTTGATGATTTCGAAAATATTTATACTGCAACAGCTCTTTATACCGGCATGTCAGACGATTTGGGAATTTTCGAAATAAGAGACTTAATAACAAAGGTATACGGACAGAATCCTGATTTGAACAAATTTAAGGATAATTCATACTATGATAAGCTTTTAGGGGAAGCACTTCTTTTGCCTGAACCAAAAATTCAGCATAAGTATTCTTCAGTCAGTACACCTGTGGGAAGGCAGTTCAGGTTTATGGGACAAAGATATTCCTTTGATGCGGAAGTAATGCAGGCACTAATCGAGCCAATAATAAGACCGATTCCTTCAGGTCTTGATGTGATTGCATCCTTTGGCAGCAAAAGAGCCGAAGAGCTTTTGGATACATACTACAAACCAAAGGAAGATTGGGATAAATACGAAGAAAATTTAAACCTCATGCGAAAAAAACAGACTGAAATTACAGATGATGAATGGAAATCAGATTTATATAAAGGATGGCTGTGGAGCATTAAATCATCTGCCGTATCCTTCGAGGATAAAGAAGGTATGCCCCATTTCATGAGAAATGAAAAATGGACGGACAAAAACATTCATACAGCTCTTGGCAGCTATGCCGAACTAAAGCATGACAGCATCTTGTACATGAAGCAGTCCGGTGCCGAAATGGGCGGAGGACCTGAGCCAATAATACCTTATAATTATGTGGAGCCGAATGTGGAAGTATATGCAAAGCTTAAGTGGCTTGCAGAAAATACGAAAGCACAGCTACAAGAAAGAAATATGCTTAAGGATGAAATCGGTCTGGTATTAGACCAAATGATTGATATTCAAGATACTTTAATGAATGTTTCAGTTAAAGAGCTAACAAATCAAGATATTACAGATGAAGAGAATTTAAAACTTTACAGATACGGTGGATTAATTGACAGTGTAATTCAAATAATGCAAATGAATCTTATGAGGAATGACGTTGATACAAGCAATGATTTCACTACGGCATTAATAGCAGATGTATCAACAATTGCGCCAAACGACCTCTTTCCGAAAGGAACGTATTTGGAGATAGGAAACGGCCTACCCTGTGAAATCTATGTAGTTTGTCAGACCAACGGAAAAACTTATTTAGCAAGGGGAGCCTTGTTTAACTATTATGAATTTCTTTCCGACAAGAGACTTACTAATCACGAATGGCAGACCTTGGTGGGGGTAAAGAGAATGGCTATGGTTTATGACGAGGAAAAGAATATTCATGTCCCCATGGATATATACGACGAAGACGGAAACAGGATTCTCGAAGAAGATGAATATGATTTTGAGAATATAATGATTATCGGTCCTTCAGAAAACATGGTTCCTAAGCCGGCATGGACAGAGTCATTTATATCACAGGAAGAAAACAAGGTAACCATTAAGGATATAAGTATTAGCTGGGAGTAAAATGAAGAGACTATTAATACCGCTAGCGGTCATAATGGCAGGGGCTGTCTGTGTACTCATTAGACAGCCTGAATCTTATGCCGCCGGAAAAATATCGATAGAACAGAATACCTATGGTTTATATGAAAAAAGCAATTATTTATATATAAAAAGTGGCAAGAAATATGTTAAAATCATTGATGAAGAAATAATTGATTTTAAAACATATGACATTGACTCTGACAAAGATGATGAGATTTTGGCTATATCTAAACATATTTCTGAAGAATACGGCAGTGATTTCATCATATATGACATATATGAAGCTGACGGTATCATATTGACAAAAGAAATTTACAGACAGGATTTTTTCGATTTCAAACCTTGGAAGGTTGATGCCTGTAATTTGGATAATGACGGTGAAACGGATATATTTATCGGGGTATATAAAGACACTGTTTTCTATAAGGATCTAAGAAAGAGGCCATTCTTTTATTCTTGGGACGGAGACCGCTTGCATAAGAAGTGGCTTGGCTCATTTTTCTCCGACTGGGATTTGGTGGACATAGCTTTTGGCGATTTTTATAATTTAGGCTATGATGTGGCTGCGGTTTTGGAAAAAAACAAGGATGCTTGTAGAATAGGCATTTACCAATTCATAGGATTTGGCTTTGAAAACATGAAGACTATAAATTCCGTGGACAATTCTTTTCGTTCTCAAACAGAGCTGCTGTTTGGCAAATAGAGGGTTATTAATTAATTTTTAATAGTTCTTTAAGGATTACATAATTTTATGAAATTATAATAGATACTAAAATTAAGTCGATCTGCAATTTGGAGGGATGATGAAAAGGTTTTTTACACGTAAGAAGGTTATCGTTTTTGTTGTGGTTGCGGCTCTTGCTGCAATCATATTTTGGCTTGTAAACAAGGGTTCCAAGGCGCCGGAAGTGACGGCAAATGTTTCAAAATTGGAAAGAAAAACCTTAGAGCATGTTATTTCGGTGAAAGCACCCCTGGTAGGGATTGAAAAGGCGGAGGTTACATCTCCTTTAAATTACAAAATAAACGATATAAGGGTGAAGGAAGGAGATTTGGTTAAAAAGGACGATATTTTAGCCGTTTTGGACAGCGAGGACCTGGAAAAAGAAATAGAATATGAAGAAAATCAAATTGAATTAAGCAAAATGGAAGCAGAGGAGAAAATCAAGGCCCTGCAGATTGAATACGACAAGGCTTTGGCAAGCTACAGGGATATGGAAACAGTATATGAGCAAAACAAGGACCTGTACGAAAACGGCGTAATAACCGAAGAAGCCTTTAAAAAGACAGAAAAGGATCTGGTTGTTTTAAAGAAAAGCCTAGAAGGTTATAATGCCGTCAATGGGAAAATACAATTGTCCCAAGCAGATAAAAAGCGCATTGAAATACAGGAAGACCGGCTTAAGTTAAAGAAAGAAGAACTTGAAAAGGTCATGATAAGAAGTTCTATTGACGGGACCGTCACGAGGGTAAATGTCAATATCGGAAGATATGCCAAGGATACCGAAAACAGCCAGGCAATGTTTGTCGTGGAAAATCTGGAAAAGCTGCAAATGAAGGCAGCAGTCAGCGAATTTGACGTGGGAAAACTTAAATTGAATCAGGAAGTAGAAATTTATTCTGATATTTTGGGTAAGGGATTTGCAAAAGGAAAAGTTGCGAGAATATCTCCTACAGCAGAGCAAAAAGATAATAACACCATGGAAAGAGTGATTCCTGTTTTAATAGATGTTACGGAAAGGCCGGAAAATTTAATAGCAGGAGTAATTGCCACAGCTAAAATAAGAACCGAAAAGAAAGAAAATGTATTTGCGGTCCCATCGGGAGCCATAGTGCAAGACGGGGAGGAATACAAGATTTACATATTGAATGAAGACAATACCGTAAGGTCCATACCGGTTGAAATTGGTCTTGAAACCGATTTGGAATCAGAAATCACGGGTGATTTATACGAGGAAATGAAATATGTGATAAATCCCGACGAGACATTCGAAGACGGTATGACAGTAATACCTAATGAAATTGAGTAGGTTGATATGGAAAAGATGATTAGGATAGAAAACTTGAATAAAATCTACAAAAACGGCTCCGTGGAAGTTCATGCCTTAAATGATGTGAATATGGAGGTCTCCCGGGGAGAATTCCTGGCTGTCATGGGGCATTCCGGCTCAGGAAAGTCAACCCTCATGAATATTATAGGTTGTCTTGACAGACCAAGCAGCGGCAAGTATTTTCTTGATGGAATTGAAATTGATAAACAAAGCCCCGATGAGCTTTCTTTGATAAGGAATAAAAAAATCGGTTTTGTTTTTCAGGCATTTAATTTAATCCCCAGGACCAATGTGCTTAGCAATGTGGAACTTCCAATGATATATGCCAAAGTCAAGTCAAAACAAAGAAGTGAAAGGGCTTTGGAGCTTTTAGAGAAGGTAGGCTTGAAGGATAGGATAAACCATATGCCAAATGAATTATCAGGCGGTCAAATGCAAAGAGCTGCCATAGCCAGAGCCTTGGCAAACAATCCTCCAATAATTCTTGCCGATGAACCTACGGGGAATTTAGACACCAACTCTTCTGAAGAAATCATGAAAATATTCAAAGACCTCAACAGGGAAGGAACCAGCATCATAGTGGTCACCCATGAACCTGAAGTGGCAAAATATGCAGACAGAATTATTGTGTTTAAGGACGGATGCATTATCGAAGACAGATGGAAAGAGGGTGGAAGAAATTATTTGGCTTGAAAATATTAAGATAGCTTTTAAATCTATTTTATCAAACAAAATGCGGTCTCTTCTCACCATGCTGGGAATTATCATAGGAATAAGCTCGGTTATTTCAATCGTGTCCATAGGCGACAGCATGAAGGGGGTAATGGACGATATATACAAGAATTTCGGCAAAAACAGGGCTGTTTTGTATGTGGGAAACATAGAGGATTTCAGAACCACGGACTTTTTTTATAACGATGATTTAGAAATTTTAAAGGAAAGATTCAGTGAAAAGTTGGCTTATATTTGCCCTTCCGATTCCTTGAGAAGCGATGTTACGGCAGGCAGGAATACCATAAAACTCAATATGGAATTCATTGACTCCGGATACGATAAAGTCCAACAAATTAAGATGCTTTACGGCAGGATGATAAATAGCAAGGATATAGAAAGAAAGAGCAAGGTAGTTGTTTTGGAGCAAAAAGCCGCCTTAAAGCTCTTCGGGAAGGACAATGCTGTAGGAAAAACAATTAGGGTTAAAATCGACAACAATATGGAAGACCTCCTGGTTGTGGGAGTATATAAAATAGAGCAATCCCCTCTTTTAACCTTGATGCAGGGACAAAGCAATTATGAAAACAGCTTCATACCTTATACTATGCCTACTTCATCATATTACGCCTATTATGCCTTGGATATTTTTATTGATGAAAAGTATTCCATGGCCATTACGGGTGATGAGATAATAAATTATATTGCCAGAATGAAAAACAGGACACCGGAAAACTACATATATTATACCGTTGAGGAAGAACAAACACAGGTGGAAAGTGTTGTGACCGGCTTATCAGTTGCGGTTGCAGCCATCGCAGCCATATCCCTCCTGGTGGGGGGAATAGGCATAATGAATATCATGCTGGTATCCGTTACTGAAAGAACGAGAGAAATAGGAATAAAAAAAGCTCTCGGCGCAAGAACAAAAGATGTTTTGTTTCAGTTTTTGATAGAATCAGCCACACTTTCAGCAATCGGGGGGATAGTGGGAACCATAACGGGCATAGGTTTAGTTATGATAGGGGGTTCTTTTATATCCATACCCGTGGTTGTAAATCCGGCTTCTATCATTTTGGCTGTTGTATTTGCCATGGTAATCGGGATATTCTTCGGCTATTATCCAGCCAAGAAGGCAGCCAATTCAGACCCCATCGAAGCTTTGAGATACGAATAATAACAAAAAATACAAAAAAG
>DMWH01000238.1:0-4047 GCA_003483345.1 Clostridiales bacterium
TTAGCATCAGACCAACGTCCCCAATGCTCCGGCCCAGAAAGTCCATCTAAATTTTTCAAATTAAAAAATATATCATTGTCAGTTGCAAAATTAAGGGTATCATATAAAGAAAAAGGATACTGAATATCGTAGGTTGACATGGAATTCAAAATTATAGTCTGTTTAGGCTCAAGCTTATAAATATTTCCATATTTGTTAGATTTAATCAATTTTTTTTCTAAAAACAGTTTGTTTTTTTTAAGTTGTCCGCTGTTCAAGGTCTCAACATAGTAAAAATTATCCATTTGATTATTTTGCGGAACAAAAAGCATACATTCAGAAAGAAGTATATATTTATTTAAAAAATTAGTGCTTTTTATTTTTCCAAAAACAACATAATTTAATGAATTGTTAGTTGTAATTAATTTATAATTGTATAAATGCAAATCAACATTTTTCTGTGTAATTGCATTAAAATGAAGTACTTTTATATGTTTTTTTGCGTAATTTGAAAAAAATATTTCATCATAATTAGTTTCAAAATCATAATTTGAAGATGGCATAAGAATATCTTTATAAATATTATAATTAAATAAAATCCCGCTTTCTACTGAATTTCTAATTAAAGATCTATAAATATAATAATGTTCTGACTCTCTTTCTAAAAAACTTATCTTTGCTGTTGTTAAATTAAAAAATAAAATTATAACAGTAAAAATTAGTAAAAATAATTTGGTATATCTAGTCTTAGTTTTTAAAATTATAAATATTAGCATTAATAATATAATTCCAAAAGATTGAATATAAACGGGTAGCCAAGCTGTACCCCATTGTAATTCATTTTGATATCTTTGAGAAAGAGCTATTAATAAGGGAGGTAATAGCATAAAACAAAATGCTATTAAAAAATATAACAAAATCAATGTAGCATTATGGTTGAAATTGCATAATGTAGTTTTGTTATTCAATAATATTATATAAAATAAAAAAATGTACAATAAAACACAAAAAATATTATTTAAATCTAAAGTATTTGCTAATAGATTCGAAATATTATGATTGAGTAATAATGTTGAAATAAGTGGAACTGAAGCAATAAATTGTTTTGAATATGTTGTCAAAATCTTATGAAAATCAATATTAACAGAAATGCCACCGTAAGAATCGGTTTTAAATAATATTTTTATAATTAAATAAAGTGCAATGCAAACACACCATGTAATTATTAATGGAGATGTACTTTTTAGTGCCTGAAAATGATTTTTTTGTATGCAATACATAGATAAATAAAAGATAAATATAAATATATATGCTGGTTCATATGTAAGTAATGCTATTGCATATAATATACATGCAATAATTATTTTTAAAAATTTAATCGTTTTATTATGATTTGAGGTAAATGCTGACATTGTAAATATTATTGCTAAAATGGAGCACATGAAAATTAATTGCATTATTCCGTGATATGCAATGTAAGGGTTATCGTAATAAAACGTAATAGGAGCACAAATTGGATATAATATAATTGATAAAAGTGCAAACTGTTTAGAATTTAAAATATACATTATGTAAAATGCGAATAAATATATATTTATTGATGTAATAATAATTAAAAATATTTTGTAGGTGATAGGTGTGTTTAAAACAGAGAAAAGCTTATATCCATAAAAAAATGAAACAGGATATAATCTGCCTGTTTTTATCCAAGCTGTAGCATAGTGCATTGATAATTTAAAAAGTGATTCAAATTCACCCGAATAAATAGCACCCATAGTGCATGAATTGATTGCGTCATCGCCGTAATAACTAGATTTTAATATGATGCTTAAACATAAAGGTGGAAAAATTAAGATTAATATAAAAGTTATTTTTTTAATAATGCTGCTGTTTAAAATGTTATTCATTAACATAATTAAAACCTCTACGTTTTAATATTGCCTATTTTTTAAAAAAAATATTTTGACAAAACCAATTCCTAGTTTTCGTTCGTCTTCACTTAAACCAAGTTCTTGTGGTGATGTTGGTTTGGGTGGTAAAAATTCAATTATATTTGTCTTTTGTCCGTTTAAGTTTATATCTATTTTAAGACTGAATGGGTTTCCTTCTGGAATTTGGACATTGTATGTTTGTTTTACGATATTGATTGTCAGAGTTTTACCAGCGTTGGGGCCAAAGGCTATAGCGTTTAATAATAGTGAAAAAGAATTAGGCAGTGTTTCATTAAACTCAACTTTAACAGTTGGAGCAATATTGGCATCAGACCAACGTCCCCAATCCTCTATTCCCGAAAGACCTGAAATTTCTTTTATAAATAATGGTAATCCATTTTTTGTAAAATCGATTCCTTCCTCTAACGTTGCATAATACTTTCCCCCATTCTTGTCTGCTATGTAACCGACTGTTTTCATGATTTCATAAGAGCTCATATTAGCAAAATCAGGTTTAATTTGATTTGGAAGCAGGAAAAATAATGACTGCCCGTCTTCTCTTGATAATATGGGCGGAGTTCCAAGTATATGTGTTATCTGATCTATGATATTATCACCGTTGTCTTCATAACCCCTTCTGTCAATATAAATGCCAGCAAAACCCATCTTTTTGATTATCTCAATTTGCTTTGTCATCGGTTCATTTGAAAGTGCTTTATAGAACAAATCACCTTCTCGCCCTTTCATACCTCCATAACTCCATCTAAGGTGTTTTGAGTGAATGAATCCAACCCCAAGAGCATAATCAGGCAAATTGTTGATTGGCGGTACCTCCGGGAAGGCCATATATGGCAATTGGTAAATAGTTGCTCCATCCGGCAATGTTTTCTCTATTGCATCAATAAATTTCTTATCTGCTTCAAAATTAGTTTTAATTAAATTATTGGCATTGATATTAGGGAATGAAGTTTGATCATAAAGACCGATGATCAGCACTGTAAATGCAAACAATATTGAAGCAAAATTTTGATCGATCTTATAAAATGATTTAATGCTTTTTTGGAAGACAATGAAAAACGCAAGGATGGTTCCGTATGAAATAAAAATACTCACTCTGTTCCAGGCTCTAATTGAAGGTGAAATAAACAAAGCAAACAATGTTCCAAAACCGCCAATTGTGCCGAATAGAAAAAGAGTAAAGACAGTAATGCTTAGGAATCTGAACCGCATATCAATTTCTCTTCCTGACAAAACTAGTATGGTGGCGAAAAACAATATAATAAACCCGCATGTGCCTACTATTCCCAGAGAGGATTTAGCATTTTCGTTGATAAGTGGAAATGTTTGGTTATATTTTTTTGTCAGATTTGCTAATTTCGTAATATTGTGTTCTGGTCGAGGCAAAATTAACTGTGGAATTTTAAAGGCATATATCTCACTTTCGGATGGTGATCTTGCCGCAACTTCCGGATTAACTCCATTACTATATTTATGAATGATATTGGGTGTTATGGTAAATAATACTCCAAGTGATATACAAACTACTATAATTGATGCCACTAAAAAATTAACTTTTTGTCCGCTTCTGAATGAACCAACTAAACCGGACAAACCAATAATTATTACGCCAAAAAGAGCATAATAAACTCCAAAGGAGGACAGGAACATCAATAACAAGAAATAAAGGAAACAGTATTTTTTTGAAGGCATTCTAAAAGATTTAGCAGAAAATAATTTATACCCTATGTAATAAAAGATAGGTACAACAAAATACCATGTATAAAACAAATGCCCCAAACGCATAAAATGAAATGGAGCAAAAGCATAAAGGACTGATGAAACGAATGCAATACTCGGGGTTAGTTCAAATTTTCTGCTAATAATATAAGTTGCTATAAAAACAAAAGGAAAACCAAGCAGGAAATATAAATTAATGGCCTCAAAAGAGTTGTTAAATATAATTCCTAGTATTTTCAAAGCCAACAAACTTGTAAAATCAGGTACGGGATAATCAAGAAAGTTTGATCCAAATGGGTATCCGCAACGAGAGTTATTAAAGATCCATCCCTCATTCAGTCGTTGTGTTGTCCAAGTTGTAAATAAATAGTCTCCAGAATAACTAAAAGGATATCTCAAG
>DMWH01000238.1:4132-5864 GCA_003483345.1 Clostridiales bacterium
CTTTTTTCCTCAATTACCAAAGGCCTCTTCATAACCCTCTGGTTGATCGCAAGGATATATTCACCTATGAATCCAATAAAAAAGAGTTGAACGGCTCCTAAAAACATCATGCCGATGAGCATAGGAGCAGTTCCTGCAGGGAACTGATCCCAATATAGCAATTTCAGAACTAAGTAGACAAAACCAACAATAATGCTGAGAAAACCTATCAATGTACCTGAAAATACTGCCAGTCTAAGCCCGATTTTTGTGTAGCTTGTNNGGCTGTTCATATTCAATATCTTTGCGTTTATAGCCAAGTTCTGCGACTAATCCCCTCATTAGCGGGGATGGTTCATCCAGTTGTCTTAGGACCTGGACAAAACTTTTATCGTACAACCCGAAGCCTGTAAAATGTTCAATTTGTTCAACGTCAGAAAACTTCTTGATCATTTTATAGTACAGGGTCCGCAATGCATACATGAAACTGCTTTCTTTGCTTGAAGTTTTTATCCCTGTTACGATCTTGTAACCATTCTCCCATTCTTTTACAAACAAGTGGATCATCTCCACGGGGTCCTGAAAATCAGCGCACATTGAAATGGTACAATCTCCCGTCGTCTGCAGTATTCCATAAAAGGGGGAGTTATTTTGTCCAAAATTCCGGGCGTTGAAAATTGCTTTGACTTTTTTATCCTGATTGCATAATGAAATTAATTTTTCTCTGGTTGAGTCCTTGGAGCAATTGTCGATGAATAGTATTTCATAATCATAACCCGGCAGCTCTTTTGAAAATTCTTCACGGATAGCATCGTAGAGAGGAATAACATTTTCTTCTTCATTATATGTTGGGATCAAGATACTTATAACTTTCATGTATAAAGCCTCCTGAAAATCAGATCTTGCCGGTTTTAAAACTAAAATACTTATGTCCGAACCAACTGATCAAAGTGGTAAAAACCAAGTTGCATAGGCCTGCAAAGTACGGTGTAACAGACAGCCTGTCTACCAGAATATACAACACAACATTGCCGAGGATAAAGCTTATTATATATACAGACACAAAACGAACAGCTTCCGCTGATGATTTTTTAGGTTGCTTAAAAGTAAAATATTTGTTTAATATATAACTGTTTGCAACAGCAATTGTTGTCGAAAGGACATTTGCATAAAAATAATGCAGTCCTGCCCATATAAAGAAAGCAAAAGCTCCATAGCCTACAATGGTATTGATGCCGCCAACAATTAGAAAACGTATTCTTTGGTCCTCAAATAATGATTTAAGTTCCTTGATCATTGGTGCCATTCCACTGTCTTTTTTATCCCGTCAATAAGGGAGCAAGTCTCTCTTAGTCCAAGCTCAGCCCGAGCCTTATTTGTATCGGGAATATACCTTGGGGCAGGAGTATCCGGATCCGGTTTTCCTATAATATTGTATCCTATATTAGTAGATACACATTTTGAAATAACTTTTGCCAGTTCAGCAATAGAGACAGCATTNNCAACCAAACCATAAGGTCTGCAGCGTACAAATATGACCTGTAAGGCCTGCCGTCTCCTGTAACAGTTATGTCTTTCCCTTCCAAAGCATCACGTATAAAATTACCAATTGCATAGTGAATGTCCAAAGGTAAAAACGGGCCAACAAAAGCGAAACACCTTGCAATTACAGTATCGATGCCGCTCTCAATACAAAGTCGTTCCGATTCAAGCTTTCCTTTACCATAACCCGTCACAGGGTCAGGATCGTATT
>DMWH01000093.1:0-5671 GCA_003483345.1 Clostridiales bacterium
TTAATTTTAATATATCAAAATATTTTAAACTATGTTATAATCGAAATATCAACTTTAGGAGTAACTAAATGAAGAAAAAGGATATATTGCTGTCAATATTAATAGTAATTTTATGGGGCGTGAATTTTACCGTTATTAAATTAGGCTTGAGCGGAGTTCCGTCAATGCTTTTAGTTTCAATGAGATATTTGCTTTCAACATTTCCGGCAATATTTTTTATAGAAAAGCCAAAAACAGAATTGAAATATATTGTACTATACGGTCTTACAGTAGGAGTCGGGCAATTTTCATGCTTGTTTTATGCAATGCAAATCGGAATGCCCGCAGGCATAGCTTCCGTTGTACTTCAAACTCAAGCTTTTATATCGCCTATTTTTGCCATGATATTTTTAAACGAAAAGTTAAAATCAAAGCAAATAATTGGATTTATAGTATCAGCCATAGGGTTGATATTTATAGCAATGGCTTCAATCGGAGACGGTATTAATAACGTACCTGTCTTAGCTTTTATTCTGATGTTAGCGGCTCCTACATTTTGGGCTGTTTCAAATATAATTGCGAGAGTTGCTTCTGACAAAGCAGCTGCAAAGGGTGAAAAGCTGAATATGATAAGTATGGTTGTATGGTCAGGACTGATTCCGCCAATTCCGATGTTTGGTTTGGCACTCATGTTTGACACGCCGGAAACCCTTCTTGGTATATTGACAAACTTAAGCGGCATTTCAATATTTGCGGCACTATATTTAGCTTATGGTGCTACATTAATCGGATATGGCATTTGGAGCATATTGATAGCATCTTACCCCCTGAACAAGGTCGCTCCGATTACCCTATTGGTTCCCATAGTTGCATTATTGTCGGCAAGAATTATTCTTACGGAGCAGTTGTCACCATTGCAGTGGATAGGATTCATAGTTATTTTAACAGGCCTTGCAATTGCAAATATTAATGTGAGTATGATTAAGAAATCAAAACAGTCATAACTGCTATTCTTTATATAATTTTTAATCCTTTTATTTGAATCCTTTTTAAGTGCTCTACAACATTTGCTGAAATTTCATCGATATCAGACTTGTTTAAAATTGTAATAACAATATTTCTTTCATTGCAGACAGCTTCCAACAATTTGACAAAGGAATTGATAATACGAACATCAATTACTTCTGTTTTATAATCAATACTGTTAATATCTTCATTGCAGAATTTTAAGATATCGCTCTGAATATAACCTAAATCCATCAGTTGTTTCTGATTCAATTGTTTAATACAATTATCAACGCCTAAATTAATAATTTTACCTATTACATCAGACATCCAAAAGTATTCTACGTTTTTGATGCAATAAGAAATAATATTTATATCCTTATCTTTCGCAGTAATGTCTTTACTGCTCTTTGTTTCATTTAACTCTGCTACAGACATTTTGATTTCATTATATTTATTTCTGAGTTCAATTGAAGGATGTATTCCAAGGCTGCATGATAAATTGTAGCTGAATTCATTGTAATAATTTATTGCTACGGCTCGTTTCCCGCTTTTTTGGTAAATATCCATAAGTTTTAGAACTGTTTTCTCATCATATGGTTCAATTTCTAAAATTTCGTTCAATACATCAATACAATCCTCATACCTTTTATCATTTTCGTAAACTTCCACTAATCTGTTCAGTATTTTGACCTTACGCTGTTCAAAATTTATTCTTTCATATATAATCAAATCATTAAATTCATCACATTTATTGAAATAATAACCTTCCAATAAATCGCCGCGAAACAATTTTTTAAGCTTTAATATACTTTCTATCGAATCTTGGCAGCTTGGTTTGAATTTCATTACATCAATAATGTCGCAATTAAATTCATATTTACTGTTTATTCCGCAACATTCGGTATCGACTCTTAAAAATGAATTATTATTTTTGTCTTCTAATATATTTTTCTTTATCAGCCACAAATTATAACGTAAATTATATTTTGCAGCATCAGTGTTGCTGTCCGGCCACAAATAGCCTATGATTTTTTCTCTGCTTAAATATCTTCTTTCATTCAATACAAGAAGACAAATTAAAGCAATGGCTTTATTTCCAAGCTGATCTTCTATATTTTTACCATTATATTCAATTTTGGATTTTCCTAAAAAACGTAAATTTAACATATCATTTACCTTGCTATTATTTATCCGAGACTGTTATACAATACTTCCCCTGACTTAATAGTTACGGATACTTTAATTTTATCTATATGTTCTAACGGCGCCGAAAGGATGTCTTGGTCAAGAATTATAATATCGGCTAATTTTCCTGCTTCTAAAGTACCTTTGTTGTTTTCTTCAAAAATAGCAGATGCACCATTGCAAGTGAACATTTTCAACGCTTCATATATATCAACCCGATGTTCCGCTACAGGGTGATTTACGGCGGAATGAATTCCTAAAAGAGGTCTGGGCTCTGTAACATCGCTGTCTGAGCCTCCACATATTATAACATCATTATCGATTATCTTTCTAAACGGATTAGTCCGTTTGTAATTGTCTCCCAGCCTTTGTTCGTACATTTTTCCTTTTCCGCCCCAATATGTTTCATATGTTGGCTGCATGGATAAAATAATATTTAAATCTTTTACTCTTTTAATCTGATTATCATTAATTAATTCAGCATGTTCTAATCTGTGACGAAGCCCTGTTATTCCTGTTTGATACAGTGCGTTCTCATGAGCATTAAGAGCTGATTCAATAGCCCTGTCACCAATTGTATACAATGATAACTGCAAATTGTTTTTATAACATTGTATTACAAAATCATTAAGCTCCTGCTGTGACAAGAGAAGGCTGCCCATTGTTCCCGGACAATCCGCATATTCAAAGGAAAGAGCTGCAGTCCTTGCACCAAAGGTTCCATCGATATAAAGGCTTCCGCCAGTTCTTTTAAGCCCCATTGCTTTGATTTTCTCTATATCCATAGTCTGATAGAAAAGAACCATATCTATAGGGAATTCACTTCCGTGCTCAAAAATGAACTCCGCATCTTTGTCGCAGTACATAAATCCGCCTTCCATGGCATTTAATGTAGTAATACCGTTCATCAGCAGGGTGGACATTATTTCTGAAATGGCAACCTTTCTGGTTTCTTTGGATATATTTTTCAGTATATTTGTTCTAAGAATTGCATTTGCTTGTTTCCTGAATATTCCGGTAGGCATCTGTTTTTCATCCATATCAATACCTTCAGCTGTAAAGGGTATTTTAAAATACAGCATGGCATAAGTATTAAGTATGCTCTCCTGGTATTCCGAAGAATTAAGCACAACAGGCACATCATTGCAGTACTTGTCTATAAGTACCCTGTCCGGGTATTTTTTTTCTTTGAATTGTCCTTCAGAAATACGAATCCCGCGAATATAATCTCCCATGAAAAGTTTGGAAGCTTCTTTAATTTTCTCGCCGACTTCTTCATGTGTTTTCACCCGGCTCAAATCTATGCTGACAGAATCAAGGGCTGTCTGCACAACATGAAAATGACTGTCAATAAATCCGGGAAGCACTGTATTTCCATTTACATCAAAAACCAATGTTTCATTTCCCACTAAAGGTTCGTATTCGGAGCCGCTTCCCACTGCAATTATCCTGTCCTTTTCAATAGCAACCCAATCTTTAATTTCTTTGTCATTCATGGTCATGCATCTTCCATTTTTAATCAAAATATCCGCACGCATCCGCTTCCCTCCAAATAATGCTGTATTACATAGTCAATTTATATGTTAAAATTAATTATACCACATGTAAACTACATTTCAATAACATAAAAAGCGTAACGACAAAAAAACTGCTGAGCTTTTTATCGTTCAACAGCTTAAGTGACATACTACCACCACTTATAGAAGTGGGGAATTCTTGGAATATAAAGTTAAGCATTTATATCATTTTAAGGTCCGTCCCCAGAGTCCCCAGAGTGCTCGGAGTGTTTATTTAATTGATGGGTTTTCCATTATTCCTATAAATAGAGGAATTCCTGTTTCAACATCAATAATACCATAGACAAATGGTCTGTCGAATACAACCTTTGGCAGCTCCGGAGGCATTGAAGTTAATTCCATTTCAACTGATGTTACCGCTGCAGCTTCCGTTCCCTTTTCATCGACTTTTATATATGTTTTTTGTTTTACATCACCTATATACAAATCATTTTCTTCTCTCATAAGCGAAAAATCNNTTTTTCAAACTGTCTTCATAGCTGCTTTCAAACTTAGGAAGTGAAAGCTCAATATTTTTAACCTCTTTATTGCTCAATAACCTCGCTAAATCTAAGGCTGATAAATCATTTATCAAATCCTTGGGAGTTTGACCTTCAGCCGGCAAAAGACCTACAAATGCAAATCGCTCATCTTCATAAGGCAGAATCACACCGGTTATGTCATTTAACTTGAGATAATCTATATTACCTCTTCGGTTCATAAAATCTGTTTTAACCTTGCCTGTTGGTGCATTAAATTCCATCTTGCGAGTTTTGTTTGCTGAAAATTGTTCCTTCCAGTCGCCTTTAAAATATATTGCGTTGATTAAATACATTACTAAATCATCGCTTATTTTATCAACTATTTTATCTATGGTGTCATTTGTTGCATCTTTCACCCATTGGTTTATCGTATCAGGTGCCGAAGCATCTTCAAAGTCCAAACTCCTTATATATGCCGAATAATAATCAGCATTTGTTTGAAGGAAATCTTTATTGGCATTGAAACCTTCCATCAGCCAAATTGAATTTGTTATTGAGAATTTAGCTGTTCTATTTTTTGATATCAATATCATCCAATCATTAAGACCTTTATTAAAATCTTCCAAGGATATATTATCTGCACTCAGTGCCTTAAGCATTTCATTCTTGGTTTCATTTGCAGCACCGTTTAATGTCATTGCTAATGCAAAGTATGCAGACGGTGCCGAAATCATCATATTTCCCTGATTTTTACTGCTTTCTTTAAATAAGTTCCAGGTAAAATTTAAAATAGCTTGATTTAATTCAATATCCATCGTCTCAGGTACCCTATCCTTATTTTTTGATATTATCCCTTTCATCAAGTCTCCGGATGGAGATGCACAGCTTGATAAAACAATAGCTGATATAAGAAGTATGCATAATACTAAAATCAGTTTATTCTTCATAAAAATACCTCCTTAGCAGATTAGACGGATTTAACCGTGATAATGTTCCTTCGGAGGTCACAGAGTTATATGATGGAGAATATTAATTGCCTAATATTAAAGAAATTGCTTTGTTAATTATCCTTGGAGTTCTTACATATAAATCTTCTTTATTGACTCTTTCAGTCATCTTGTGAAAATCCTTACCCCATGGACCTATATTTATGCATGGCATAGATATCTTTTCTATTAGTTCAACCGGAACATCATAAAATTGTCCCAACAACGGCATTGATTCCTCCAGTGCCTTATATATTTCCCCACTTTTTTCAATGCTTGAATAACTTAAATCGGATATTCCCGTATAAAAATATTCCGTATTATAATTCTGATTGAATTCCTCTTGTGTAAACTTTTTTAAATTGTCACTTAAAGAGCTGACATTTTCATCCAAATCATCAATAAATAAATTTGATACATTCGGATAATACGGAGGTATAAGTCCATAGACTATTCTCGGCTTTATATCATCTAT
>DMWH01000093.1:5678-8320 GCA_003483345.1 Clostridiales bacterium
TTTGGCCTAATATTTCTAATTCTTTATTATATTCTCTTATAAATTCATCGCCGTAAGCTGCTTCTGCTTCTCTGAACAATTCCTGAAAATTTACAACCTTTGATTCCCACTGCAAGTATTTTAAAGGAAGACCGGTTGCTTTTGCAAATCTTCTAAAACTGTTATTCATATCATCAATTACTTCATCAAATGATTCTTCACATATATTTTTTACTTTTTCCAATATACTTTGAGGTGTCTGGTTTAATGTCAAAATACCGAAACATCCTTTTACGCTTAACGGCATTGATACGTCATATTGCTCCTTGCTGTCTTTTAAATACAACCATGTAGGAGGCGGTGCCGCCTCTTTACCTTCCACATCGCTGAAATCCATGTTTAATTCAGTCCTGCTTACAATCTTGCTCATTATATGAATAGGATTTAATCCTTCAAAAACCTTTCCCGCATGAGCCAAGTATCCTCGAACATATACAAAAGGCATTATTTTCCCCACGGAGCCTTCCGAAAATACTCCCGTTTCATCATCTTTTCTTTGATGTGGCTCTGTATTAATCATAAGCTTATATTTTAAATTATACTTATCCTGCAATTCACTCAATAACCTTACTGCCGAACGCATACCTGCAGAAAGATTTTCCTCATCAGGCACTGCAATCAAAACAATATTTCCGTTGAAGTTTTCCAATTTGCTGTATCTCTTCAACAATGCAATTTGTATTGAGCCGCCGCCCTTCATATCGCATACGCCCCTGCCGAATATGAATGTATCATCCTCCAAATCCTTTTTCGCATCTTCGCTGAGAGTATTCTTTATTCTAAGCAATTGAGCCTTTAACTCTTCCGGTGAAAATGCGTATTTTTTTAAGAGTTTAAAATCTTCCACACCCACAATATCATTATGATGAATAAATACAATCGTATCCTGACCCCTGCCCTTTAAAAATGCATAGCAAACATTTCTGTTAAGTGCATCATTTTCTATTTCATAGATACCATAGGAGCCCGGCGTATTTTTAAAATATGGAATCTTTGAAAAATAATCCAGAAAAAATTCTTCTGCCTTTTTTTCATTTATTGTATTGGTGAAACTTTCAGTCTTTACATATGCAAATAGGATATCTTCGATATCCTTTTCAATGCCCTTTAGTATATTATCTATATTTGCCATATTATACACCTCTTTAGATAAAGAAATTGCTCTCAATTTTAACTGGATTTTCAAATTCTATTGCTTAATACCCTAACTAAATCGCTAAACACCCCATAAGCTGTCTGTTCTATTTCAGGTTCGTGTTCCACTACGGAGATTGTACCCATCAAATCTGTTGTGATACTGACTATTGATGTTGTGCCTCTTATAGTTGCCAAGAGTGAATCTTTACTTACTTCTTCCGGTTTTACTCTTGCAACTACTTTACCATCTTCAATTCCTCCATAGCAAATAAGTTTTATAATATTTCCTCTTTTCTCAGCTTCTTTAATTTGCTCGTAGTCTACATCTTCAATCCCTTTTCTGTCAACATCTAAAGGAGTAATATTTGCTCCCATGAGAACATTTAGCAAGGCAGCTGTCTTGGCAGCGGCATCCCACCCTTCTATATCCATTGCAGGGTCTTCCTCTACAAATCCTCTTTTCTTTCCTTCTTCTATAACTTCCTTGTATGGCTTGCCTTTTGCAATTTCTTCCAAGACAAAATTTGTAGTGGAATTTAATATTCCTTTTACCTCTTTTATTTTACAGAATTTTAGTGTTTCATCAACTAAGTTAAATAAGGGGGTGCCATCCATTACAGTCGTTTCATGGTAAAACAGTACCTTATTTTTCTCTGCTAAATCACGCAGTGATTCATATGCCCAAGCAATAGGCCCTTTGTTTGCACTTACTGCATGTTTTTTTCTGCTAAGTGCCGATTTTATGTGGTCTATAGCCGGTTGACCTGAAAATATTTTAAGAGGAGTTAATTCAAAAAGAATATCATAATCTATATTTTCAGCAATTTCCATGGAGCTGATATCTCTATAATCACTTCTTTTATTATCAAAATGATTGAACTTTTCAATATCATTTAATGCTTCCTTTAAATCAATACCATTTTCATTTACTAAGCATCCTTTTGTTCTGGTTGAAATGGCAACCACATCGACATTCAAGCTGAATTTATTGAATATTTCTTCTCGTTTTTCAGTCAGCAGCTTTGCAAATGCCCTTCCTACATTACCGAATCCAAGAATTGCAATTTTAATATTTTCGGTATTCATTGCACTCCCCTTTCTATATATACGCTTTTTATGAGTCTGAGAATATTATCTATTGTTGCTTCCAAGTTTTCTTTGGATTTATGCCTGCTTATTTCAAAGTCCTCAGGCAGTCTGTTGATTGTAAATATTGAAGTAACTCCCATATCATAGGCATCATCAATATTATTTGCTGCTCCTCCTGCAATGACTGTTACGGGAATATTCTTATTTTTTGCTCGTTTTCCCACTCCTATAACAACCTTGCCTCTTAAGCTTTGAGTGTCTACTCTGCCTTCGCCGGTAAAAATCATATCAGCATCCTCAATTATTTCATCAAATTTTACCGTATCTAAGACTGTTTCAATTCCCATTTGAAGTACAGAGTCAAAAAACGCAATCAT
>DMWH01000217.1:0-1319 GCA_003483345.1 Clostridiales bacterium
AGAGAGAGGAATAAAATGTTAGATAAATTAGAAGCATTAAAAGATAAATATACAGAATTAAGCGAAAAACTATCTGACCCTGATATATTAAACGATTCACAGAAGCTGCAAAAGCTTATGAAAGAGCAGGCGCAGATAGAACCTATTGTGCTTAAATATAATGAGTATACGGATATAAGAAACCAGCTTGAAGAATCCAAGGAAATGCTGAAGGAAAAATTAGATGATGACTTTAAGGAAATGGTAAAGGAAGAAATTAAGGAATTATCTTCTAAAGTAGAAGAGCTGGAAAATGAAATAAAAATTCTGCTTCTGCCGACTGACCCGAACGATGAAAAGGATGTAATTGTTGAGATAAGAGCAGGAGTGGGCGGTGACGAAGCCGGATTATTTGCAGGCGATTTACTTCGCATGTATTTAAGATATGCAGAAAGAAGAGGATGGAAGACTGAATTCATTTCAGTAAATGAACAAGGAATAGGCGGTTACAAGGAAGTAATTTTCTCTATTAAAGGAAAAGGAGCATACTCAAGGCTTAAATATGAAAGCGGTGTTCACAGGGTGCAGAGAGTTCCCGATACAGAATCCAGCGGCAGAATCCACACCTCATCTGCAACCGTAGCAGTTCTGCCTGAAGCAGATGATATTGATATCGAAATAAATCCAAATGATGTAAAGGTTGATGTTTTTCGCTCTTCGGGAAACGGAGGACAGTCTGTAAATACAACTGACTCTGCCGTAAGACTAACCCACATACCAACCGGTATTGTTATTAGCTGCCAGGACGAAAAATCTCAGCTTAAAAATAAGGATAAAGCTTTCAAGGTTTTAAAGGCGAGACTTTATGATAAATATCTGCAAGAGCAAACTGATGAATTGGCTCAATCAAGAAGAAGTCAGGTGGGCTCCGGAGACAGAAGCGAGAGGATAAGAACTTATAACTTCCCTCAGGGAAGGGTAAGCGACCACAGGATAGGTCTTACTTTGTATAAGCTTGATGCATTTCTTGACGGAGATATAACTGAGATGATTGATGCACTTATTACTTCAGACCAAGCGGAGAAATTAAAAAATGAGATGCCCTAACCCTAACCAGTCCCTTAAAAATTGGAGGTTATTATGAGGATAGATAAGTATTTAAAAAGCGCACGCATAATTAAAAGAAGAACCATTGCCAAAGAAGCATGCGAGCAGGGAAGAGTTCTTATTAACGGCAAGATAGCAAAGCCCGGTGCGGAAGTAGAAATCGGCGATGAAATAGATATAATATTCGGCACAAAACCGATGAAAATAAAGGTAGAAAAACTATTAGAACATAC
>DMWH01000217.1:1394-1879 GCA_003483345.1 Clostridiales bacterium
ACTGAACAAAATTTGATGACTGCATTTGCAGGCGAAGCTCAGGCTCATGTGAAGTACACATATTATCAAAGCCAAGCTAAAAAAGACGGTTATGTACAAATCAGCAAATACTTTGAAGAAACGGCAAGAAATGAAAAAGAGCATGCAAAATTATGGTTTAAACTTCTTCATGACGGAATAGCACACACAAGCGTAAACTTACAAGATGCAGCAGACGGTGAACACTACGAATGGACAGAAATGTATGCAGAATTTGCAAAAGTGGCAAGGGAAGAAGGATTCGATAAAATTGCCTACTTATTTGAAGGAGTTGCAGCGATAGAAAAAGCTCACGAAGAAAGATACTTAGCTTTGTTGAATAATATTGAGACAGGCAAAGTATTCAAAAGAGAAGGGGAAGTTGTTTGGCAGTGCGATAACTGCGGCCATATCCATGTTGGCTCCCAAGCCCCCAAGGTATGCCCGGTTTGCGATCACCCTCAGGC
>DMWH01000217.1:1925-3228 GCA_003483345.1 Clostridiales bacterium
TGCCATATTAAAAATAAATCTTTAAAAATAATCAATTCAATGTTAGAATATACATAGTTGATAGGGAAAGGGTGGAATAATGGAATATCAATTGATAATCAACAGCATGCTGGATGAATTGACACAAAGTTTCAGGGGTCTTGTGCTGAAAGATGAGCCGTTAAAAAATCATACTTACTTCAAAATCGGAGGTCCTGCAAGCATATTTGCAATACCTGAAGACACAGAAGATTTAAAAACAGTTTTAAAGCTGATAAAGAAATATGAAATAGATTATTATATTATAGGAAACGGAACAAATCTCCTGGTTTCGGACGAGGGGTTTAAGGGGATAATAATTAAAATAGGGGAAAAGTTCAACAAGCTTAGTCGTGACGGGAATAAAGTAACAGCAGGAGCAGGAATGCTTTTGTCCACCTTGGCAAAGTATTTTGCAAAGGAAGGCTTGGAAGGTTTTGAATTTGCAGGAGGAATCCCCGGATATTTGGGAGGAGCAATTCCAATAAATGCAGGAGCTTACGGCGGGGAAATGAAGGATGTGGTAACGAAGGTCAAATGCATGGATATGGACGGCAGAATTCATGAATTTTCCAATGAAGAAATGGAATTTGAATATAGACATTCCAGACTGTCCGATTCGGAATACATTGTTCTTGAAGCAGAGATAAGTTTAACACCCGGCAGAGTTGAAGATATAATGGAAAAAATGAAGGAGCTTAATGAAAAGAGGATTTCGAAGCAGCCATTAAATTTACCAAGTGCCGGAAGCACATTTAAGAGACCATTAAACGGATATGCTTCCAAATTAATAGAAGATGCAGGACTTAAAGGGCTGAAATACAGAGGAGCAATGGTTTCAGACAAACACAGCGGCTTTATCGTTAGTTATGATAACGCATCTTGTGAAGATGTCCTGGAGCTTATGAGAATAGTAATAAGTACCGTATATGACAAATTTGGAATAATATTAGAACCTGAGATAAAAATAGTAGGAACGAAGTTGTAGAAGATAAAGTAAAACATATAAAATAACAAGGAAGTTTTAAATGAAACTAAGAGCTGATTATCACATACACTCAACATATTCAAAAAATAGGCACGGCAAATCATCAATTGAAGAAATAGCAGAAAGAGCTTATGAACTGGGTTTGGAGGAAATAGCCATCGCTGACCATGGTCCTGCTCACTATTTGTTTGGTATAAAAAGTAATTTAATAAGTGAAGCTAAAAACATTGTTGTGGAAACGAGAAAAAAGTATCCGAATTTGAAAATATTGTACGGTGTGGAAGCCAATATATTGGA
>DMWH01000217.1:3298-6577 GCA_003483345.1 Clostridiales bacterium
TTTACGATGAAATGGTTGAAAAGAATACTCAGGCTATTATAAATGCCATGAATAAATATAAAATTAACATTTTAACCCATCCGGGAGATAAAATACCGGTTAACATTGATAAAATTGCACAAACAGCTGAAAAAACTGATACTATGCTTGAAATAAACAACAGTCACGGGCACTTAAACAAGGATGAAATTATAAGAGCATCAAAATACAATGTAAAATTTGTAATAAACAGCGATTCCCACATTAAGGACAATGTGGGGCGCTGCGACAATGCACTGAGAGCTGTAGAAGGCTCGGGTATTGATTTAAACCGAATAGTTAATTTAAAAAGTTAAAGGGGGAGCATATGGAGTTAGTAATTATTACAGGTATGTCAGGTGCCGGGAAAAGCCAGGCAATTAAGGTTCTTGAAGATATTAATTATTATTGCATGGATAATCTTCCTCCTGCACTCCTTCCGAATTTTGCCGAGTTGTGCAAGAGTTCATCGATGGACGTTAACAAAGTGGCAGTTGTTGCGGACATAAGAGGAGGAATCTTTTTTAAAGACTTGTTCAATAGTTTAAAAGAACTGAAAAATAAGGGAATTGAATACAGAATACTTTTTCTTGATGCCTCTGATGATGACTTAATCAAAAGGTTTAAGGAGCAGAGAAGACCTCATCCTTTGTCTTCAGACGGTACGATAATTGAAGGAATCCTGGAAGAAAGAAACAGATTGGAAGAAGTAAAAAAGAAGTCTGATTATATAATAGATACAACCAGCATGACGCTTGGAAGGCTTAAGGAAGAAATTTTAAATATTTTTGTGAAAGGCAGCATATCCCATAATTTAAACATAACAATAGTTTCATTCGGCTATAAATACGGTCTTCCTAAGGAATCGGACCTGGTTTTTGATGTAAGGTTTCTGCCAAATCCATTTTATATAGATGAATTAAAAAACTCAACCGGCAATGATGAAAATGTTAAAGATTATGTAATGAGTTTTGAAACGACATCCATATTTTTGGAAAAGTTAATGGACATTCTTAAATTTCTTCTGCCTTTGTATATAAAGGAAGGAAAATCAAGTCTTGTAATATCAATAGGGTGTACCGGAGGCAAGCATCGCTCTGTTACAATATCAAATTATTTAGCTTCCATGCTTACGGCTGAAAATTACAGAGTTTTATTAAATCACAGAGATGCGGGGAAAAATTAAATGAAAATAGTAGTATTTGGCGGAGGGACAGGCCTTTCTGTATTGCTCAGAGGATTAAAAAATTACACAAAAGACATATCAGCAATTGTAACCGTTGCAGATAACGGCGGGGGTTCCGGAGTTTTAAGAGAAGACTTAGGCATGCTGCCGCCCGGAGATATGAGAAACTGCATTATTGCTCTTTCAGATATTGAGCCCATTATGATAAAATTGATGCAGCACCGTTTCAGCGACGGATATTTAAAGGGGCAAAGCTTCGGGAATTTATTTATAGCTGCAATGTATGAAATATTCGGCAATTACGAACATGCTTTAAAGGAAATAGGAAGTATTTTCAGGCTTTCGGGTAAAGTTCTTCCCATGACCCTGCAGGATGCACAGTTAAAAGCGTATCTCGCTAACGGCGACTGCATATTGGGAGAAAAATATATTCCTGAATATGTGAGCAAATTAAACACGAAAATAGATAAAATCGAATTGGTGCCTTATGTGTGCAAACCCCTGGAAGAAACGGTTGAGGATATAAAAGAAGCAGATCTTATTGTATTAGGACCGGGAAGCTTGTATACCAGTGTAATTCCAAATATTTTAGTTGAAGGCATACCGTCTCTTTTGGCTGAAAGTAATGCAACCGTATTTTATGTATGCAATCTTATGACACAGCCGGGAGAAACAGATAATTACAATGTTTTAGACCATGTAAATGCAATAATAAAACACAGCATGAAATACATGATTGATTATGTAATTGTCAATGATGAAAAAATATCCGAAGAGTTGATTTTAAATTATAAATACCAGGGTGCAAAACAGGTACTTATTGATGAAAAGCAGATAAAAGAACTTGAAGAAATGAATATAAAGGTTATATGCAGCAATTTTGTCGATATAAGAAAAAACTATATAAGACATAATTCAGATAAAATAGGACAGCTCTTGTTAAACTATATTAATGAAAAAAAATAAAAGGGGGTGCTTCTATGGAGAAATATAAGAGTATAGATCCAAATCAGCTAAGCATAGCGGATGGTATGATTGATTGGGTAAGAGTAGTCAGCAAAGACAACATGGTTTTGTATGCCAACAAAAAAATGCAGGAAGATTTAGGAGAAAATATTATCGGGAAAAAATGTTATGACGTTTTATGCAGATATAATAGATGCGAAAACTGTATTTCAAGCACAACCTTGGAAAAGGGCTCCATAATGCGCAAACATCATAAATTGGGAAACAAAACATATATGATTATATCCTCACCCTTATTTGATGATAAGGGTGAAATTGAAGCTTCGGTAGAGGTATTCAGGGATATAACGAATGAAGTTTTACTTTCGGAAAAGTTACAAGAAAAAAACAAAAAAATGAGTGATGATATAAAGTTTGCAAAAAATATGCAAAATCGCATGCTTCCTCCAAAAGGAATGTATAACGGCTTGAGCATTGACTATTTGTATGAATCATCAGAATCATTAAGCGGAGATTATTTTGATGTATTTGAAATAGATGAAAATAATACAGGTATATATATTTGTGATGTTGTGGGGCACGGAGTAACGGCATCTCTCTTGACCATTTTTGTAAGGCAATCATTAAGGACTATTGCCAAAGGAAATATTAATTTGAATAAAATTATGAAGGAGCTGCATAAAACCTTTTTATCGTTGAATTTGGACTATGATAAATATTTTTCAGTATTTTTTGGAATATATAATAAAGATTCCCATGTATTTAAATATGTCAATGCAGGACATAACTCGGTACCGATTTTAATAAGCGGTAAAGATATTAAAAAGCTTATGCTTAAGGGATATCCTATTGCAAATATTTTTGATAATGTTGATTACATTGTAGAAAAAGTTACATTAAAAGTCGGTGATAAAATACTCCTTTACACTGACGGCATAACGGAGACAACAAATAGCGAAGGGGTGCAATTCGGCGTCGATAGATTGATAAATACAATAATATCCGATGGAAATATATTAGAAAACATAAAGTCATCTGTTAATAATTTCAGCATAGTTCATAAAGATGATTATGCAGTCTTATTAGCCGAAATAATATAAACATTCTGA
>DMWH01000165.1:0-1454 GCA_003483345.1 Clostridiales bacterium
ATTCGGGATGCTCATACGAATATTATTTTTGAAAGAAAAAATGATCTTGTTTTGTTTGACAGGGGTGATATTACCGAAAAGAAAGCAAATAACATAAAATTTGAAATAAAAAACTTTACTATTGATGAGCTTATTGATTATGTAAATAATGTTCCCATAGAAAATATTTCTTTTATTCAAAACGGAATCGATATGAATTTAAGAATTGCCGATGCAGGATTAAAAGAAACTCCCGGTGTCGGTTTGAGCAATTATCTGTATAATAAAGCAGGGGATGTTTTTACAATGGCTAAGGCATATACTGCTGCCGCTTCGGAAGCAAGAATGTCCGGATACCCTTTACCCGTAATGAGCAGTGCCGGTTCAGGCAATCACGGTTTGGTGGCGGTAATTCCCATATCCTATATAGGTCGGGAAAATAAAATTTCAAACGAAAGAATTTTGCGCTCTGTAACCTTAAGTCATTTGATTACAATTTTTGTAAAAGTATATTTAGGAGCACTTTCGCCGGTTTGCGGCTGCGGAGTTGCAGCAGGAGTTGGTTGTGCAGCAGGTCTCACATACATGTTAGGAGGAGACAATGAGCAGATTAAAGGCTCAATAAACAATATGATAGCGGGAATTTCCGGCATGCTCTGTGACGGGGCAAAGTTAGGCTGCGCCTACAAACTGTCAATATCAGTTGATGCCGCTGTTGATGCTGCAAAAATGGCCTTGGAAAAAATATATATTCCGGAAGATAACGGTATCTTAGGATGTACAGCAGAAAAAACAATTCAAAATTTAGCACAGGTTTCAAATATAGGCATGGACCATACAGACGAAGTTATACTTGATGTTATAATTAATAAGTGCTAACATAGGTATGTCCACTCATAGTTAAGAAACATATCCGTTCATGGTGTGTCCGCCCTATGATAATTCTAAAGAAAACGAGGTGCTTTATGAAAAAGAGAATCAGCTTGTTAATTGTAGTTCTAATGGTAATTTTATCATTTACTTCCGCATGGGCAATAGAAATCGATGAAGATAAATTTGACCAAGATATTGAATTCATGAAAAAAGTAATATATTTTGTGCTTGACAAATATCAGTACGAAGTAAGCCAGGAAGATATTATAAATGGTCTTTATGACGGGTTTTTCAGTGTTTTGGATGACTACAGCACTTACTATACACCCAAGGAATACCAGGCTCTGCTTGAAGACACAGCCGGAGAATTTTCAGGCATAGGCGTTCAAATAATGGATATAAACGGACAAGTTGTGGTATTAACTCCTCTGCCCGGCTCACCTGCAATTGAAGCAGGAATTAAAGCAGGTGATATAATAAAGACTGTTGACCATTATGACATTACCGGAGTTACTTCAAGTCAGGCATCTCTTCTTATAAGGGGAGAAGAAGGTACTCCTGTTAAAATTGGAATTTTACGCGGAAAGGAAAATCTGACCTTT
>DMWH01000165.1:1588-2197 GCA_003483345.1 Clostridiales bacterium
AAATATGCAGCCGGCAAGGAAGATATTTATGAAAGCAAACTTAAAGATAAAAAATATGAAATTGCCGTATTGATAAACGAAGGAAGTGCCAGCGCAACAGAAATATTTGCAGGGGCAGTAAAGTATAAAAATGAAGGAATTATTATAGGAACAAACTCTTACGGAAAAGGAGTTGTTCAGTCTCTGTATCATTTAACCGATGGAAGCGGAGTAAAATTTACCACAGCGGAATATTTTTCAGTAGATAGAATACCCGTACATAAAATAGGAATAACACCGGATATTGCAGTAGAAAACGAAAAAACCGATATTTCTGAATATCCGAAGTTCAGCAAGGAACAAAAACCCGAGTTGGGAAATGTCAGTCTTGATGTATTAGCTGCTGAAATGATACTTATGGAATTAGGTTATGAAATAAACCAACCGGATGGAGTTTACGACATACAATCATTTGAACAAGTTAGAAAATTCCAGGAAGACAATTTATTATACCCATACGGAACAATTGATTTTGCTACTCAAGATGCACTATACAATGCATTGATAAAACACATGGAAAGCAATTTAGAAGATTTACAGCTGAAGGCTGCCATCGAAGCATTAAAATAA
>DMWH01000165.1:2207-6494 GCA_003483345.1 Clostridiales bacterium
GAAGCCTGGTCAAAACTTTCTGATATATTCATGCTGCAAGCATTTAATATTCCTCCGCAGATCGTTTCTGCCATCTCATAAATAAGAGAAAGTCTTGTATCCTGAACCAAATCGTGAAACTCCTTATCGCTGGAATTTACAATCCCTATTATAGATATATCCCCGATTTCAGGAAGGAATTTCCCTATACCCTTTCCCGGTGTGATTGAGCCCTCAATAACTTCTATAATTCCTTGACTTTTCTTATTGCTTAAGCAGGCATCCACCGCTATTATGCAGTCATAATTCTTGCTTCTTAAGTTTTTTATATACTCGTTAATATTCATTGCGTGAACAGGTTTTTCCAAAGTTCCGTAAACATCAATTTTTATATTTTCTTTCATCAGTAAAGTACCTGTTAAGGGTCCTAAGCTGTCTATGATGCATTTATCCGTTCCTATACATACTATTGCTGCATTATTCATATGCTCTGCCAAAAAATTTCCTATTTTAATTTTTGCAAAGCTGTTCTTATAATGTACTTCAATTGGATTCAAAGGAAACACCCCCTATGTGTTAGTATATACACACAGGGGGTATTTTATGCTTTATTCTTCCCAATAATAACCATCATGTTTTACAAAATCATTATAAAGATTTAAATCTTCGGCAGTGCAGTATCCTTGGTCTATGGCTGTATCCCTGAGTACCAGATAAAGCTGAGCCTCAGTTGCATAGACATAAGGATTTACAAATAGAATTCCAACTCCAAAAGCTAACAAACCGAGTAAGAACCAACCAAGAAAAGACAATTCCAAGACAAATAATGCAAATTTATTTCCGTCCATCATTTTCCTGCTTAAGGTTATGGCATTATCTGCACCAAAATTAGGATTGTCAGCCAAAATGTAGGGAACCATTCGATATGAATAAGATTTTATTATTCCCGGTATTATCAATAACAATGTCCAAAGAAAGTTATATATATCCCTTAAAAACATTGTTGAAATTATACCTTTAAAATTCCCTGTATCAAAAGCGAAATTATAGCAGCCCTTATCGTTCTTATATTGAGCCGACTGTACAAAGAATTTTCTTGAGCCTATTTCCAATGCATAACCTATTAACACTCTGAAAGCAATTACAAGAATTACAACGGCAATAATAATTATCAAATATTCAGAATAATCAATCCATTCGCCGATTCTTTCCCCTGCACCTCTGCCGGATGACCCTCCGCCGCGGCTATCTGCACCTGATAATAGTAAAACTAAACTAATTAAAAATGACTTCCAATAATTTTCCTTTAATACTTGTTTTGCTCTAGCCTTAAGCTCTGCCCTTTCCCACATATTCCCTCCTTGTTAATTTTTTAAATTAATTATATTAAATTTCTGACAAGGGGACGGGGGTATTGTCATATACANNCCGTCCCCTTGTCACCTATATATAAAATGACAAGGCGGTATATACCAACAACAGTGCCATTATAATATTGACAGTTCTTTCGTTTTTAAATAAGAATTTCTGAAATATTGCTCCAAACATTGCCCAGCTGCAGGTGGACATAAAACTGACCGATGCCAAAAATAATGAAAACATACTTAGGGCAAAAACAGAATTATAATATGGGGCTATAAATGTAGATACTATGGTAATGCTGTATATAATAACCTTTACGTTAACAAACTGCAGCATCATTCCGGCGGTAAAAGAGCTTGTAGTCTTACTTTCATCGTCGGCATGGGGCTTACTTTTATATATTTTCCAAGCAAGCCATAATATATATGAAGCACCTATAAAAGTCATAAGAGGCTTTATTGATGGTATTATATTATATAATGTTATGCTCAAAAAACTGCTTAATACCATAATAATGAAAAAGCCGAAAAACACTCCGGCATTAAACCTAATACTCTTTTTAAATCCGTATCTGCTTGCATTAGACATAGCCATTATATTATTAGGTCCCGGTGTAAAAGTTGTTATAATAACATAAGACAAGAAAGCCGTGACATTTGGCATAGTGCACCTCATATATTGTTATGAAATAATAATACAGCTTGTACCTGATTAAGTCAATAAATTTACGAAATTATGCCTATGAAGCGGTGCCTTAATGATTATAGTTTACACTTTTCCAAAAACATTATTATATTGTTTTTTTCTTTTATTGTATCTACATTTGTTCTTCCCATCCTGTCACAAAAACCTAATAATGCAACTTCTCTTATATCCGTTTCTTCCTTCATAGACTTAATATCAGCAAAAGGCATATCCTTTACCACATGAAGTATCTGCATATGCCATCTGACAAGTCCTTTGACCTTTTGAATAAATGTATCGTCCGTAGTAAATTCCTGAAGAAATTTAACGCATAAATCAGCTCCCACCGTTTCATGATTGTAAGCCGTGATTTTTCCCTTTTTATTTTTGGTTGTTTCAGCCTTTCCTATATCGTGTAACAGCGCTGCCCACATAAATACTCTTTCATCTCTGCTCTTATTTCTCAGCTTAGCTGCTTCGTCAACTACCAGCATTGTGTGATTCCAAGCATTGCCCTCAGGATGATAAATTGGTGATTGTTCAGTTTCTTTAAGCTTGTAAAGCATATTGAAGGGATATTCTTTAAATATATTAGTGTTTACAATTGAGTTTAGAAAAATTGACGGCTGTTCATCCAGCAAAATATGATTATTTATTTCATATAACAACAATAATTTAATTTCGTCATCAGTCTTGTTTAAATTTAACTTCTTTTGTTTAAGATGCATAATTACCTCTGTCTCATAATTATAATGTAATATACATATCTAACATTCCATCTTAAACTGAAAAATATTCTGTTAATTAATTCATATAAGAATATATTATCTTTTTATGATTTGATAAATATGATATAATGAATACAATCAATGAAGCAAAGACTTTGGTCTTTGCACTAATGTATTCATTGTATCGGTGTGNNTTGCGGCTTGCACTGATGATAAAAATAAGATAGATAAATCAATTGAATAGTAAAGGAGTAAGTATGAATTTTAGAAATCTAATTGGTAATTTGTTTAGAATGATTAAGAAACCTAATGACTTTCAAGATTTTCAAAATTATGATTTCAATAATCAAGACTTTCAGGCTAAGAATAAACCTCCGTCAAAGCCCGGTAAGTTTAAGTTTTTGTTGATTTTACCTGTATTGATAGTGGCAGCTGCTGTAATACTTTCTTGTCAGTACACGGTAGAGGAAACAGAACAAGCAGTAGTAACAACCCTTGGCAAGGTAACAAGCGTGGAGTCGGCAGGATTGCACTTTAAGCTGCCCTACCCCTTACAGTCAGTAACAAAGGTAGCGGTAAATAAAACACAAAAATTACAGATAGGCTACTCAAGTGATAGTGAAGCTGCCAGCTATTTTTCTACATCCATACCCGATGAAGCGAAAATGATAACAGGAGACTTTAACATTGTAAACATAGACTTTTTTATTGAATGGAAAATTTCAGATCCTGTAAAATTTTTATATAATTCAGATGAGCCGGCACTAATTTTAAAAATGGTATCACAATCATCAGCAAGAAGCATAATCGGCTCAAAAGATGTAGATGGTGTTTTGACAACTGAGAAATCAATAATCCAGGCAGAGATTAAAGAAAAAATAGTTGATAAACTTGAAAGCTATGATTTGGGAATTCAGCTCTTAGATGTTAAAATTCAAGACAGTGAGCCTCCCACAGAAGAAGTAATACAAGCTTTTAAAGAAGTAGAAACAGCAAAACAGGAAAAGGAAACAAGGATAAACGAAGCTTTGGCTTACAGAAATAAAACTCTGCCTGCGGCTGAAAGCAGAGCAGATAAATTAATCAGAGAAGCTGAATCTTACAGGGAATCCAAAATTAATGAAGCAAAAGGTGATGTGGCACGATTCAATGCTATGTATACAGAATATGCCAAAAACAAAGATATTACCAGGACCAGAATGTATTTGGAGACTATAGAAGAAATTCTTCCCGGCGTAAAAGTATATATTGATTCATCGGAAGGCGGAGTACAAAAATTACTGCCTTTGGAAAGCTTTAATATAAATTCAAGCAATGGGGGTGAAAATTAATGCAGGATACTAAAAAGAAAAGCAAATTAGGATTTCTTGTAAAGTTAATAATATTTATTGTATTGGTAATATCAGTTACCAACACAGCCTATATCGTCAGAGAAAACGAATATGCTTATGTAACCAGATTTTCAAAATTTGTAAAAATTCAAGATACTGCAGGATTGCATTTCAAGCTTCCCCTCTTGGATAAAATAGAGAAA
>DMWH01000133.1:0-5105 GCA_003483345.1 Clostridiales bacterium
GCAGCAGCAGCAACAATAGGACTTCCTTTGCTATTAGCGATATCAATTGCATTATAATAGTGTAGACCATTTGTGATAATTCCTTTTGCTGGAGATATAAAGTAGTTAGATGCGATATTTATATAACCTTTTGTTGTGCTCGGAGTGGTGTTTACTATTTTTGGCATTTTACCATTTGGAATAAATAAGATATCTCCTACATATATATCGCTAGCATTTGAAAGCTCATTAAAAGCAATTATTTCATTAGAAGTTGATTGATATTTCTTCGCAATAGAAGAAACAGTGTCTCCTCTTTCTACCATGTGTAAAAGTCCTTCGGTTGGTAAAATTATTAGTTTTTGACCTGGTTTAATAACAGTATTTTTGTTAATCTCGTTTGCAAGAAGAACTGTTTCGAGCGAAATATTATATTTTTCAGCAATGCTTAATAATGTTTCCCCTTCTTTTACTAAATGGTAGATAATATCTTTTTTTAGTTTTTCTTCATCTGTTTGGGTAAATTTTGTTCCAAAACTAATATTATTTACAAAGAGTGGAGAATTAATTGAAGATAGAACGATTCCATCTTCAATATTTATATCCTTAATAGGAGCCATTATTTCTGGCTGCAAACTGACAAAAGCCTTTTCGGGCAATTCTATTATTCTTTTGCTACTTGCAGCCGAAATATTAAAACTAGCGATGATTATACCCGCTAATAATAAAACTAATACTCTTTTTTTACGGAAAAATTTGTAAATTTTCCTTTTAATCAATGAATTTTGCCCACGGGGGGAAAAATCTTCTTTAGTACTAATATTTTTATTACTTACTAATTATTAACAGATTAATTTTAACAGAATTCAGCCTTAAATGTCAAGCAAAATATAGGTTTTTTATCATTTTTGTGCTAATATAATTTAAACAAAAAATATGAGTAATTTAGAAGAAATTAGAAAAATTTTAGATAAGTATGAAATTCACCCTAAAAAGTCTTTAGGTCAGAATTTTCTAATTGATCAAAACATAATTAATAAAATTGTTGCGGTTACACAAATTAAAGAAGAAGATAATATTTTAGAAATAGGCCCAGGATTAGGACTTATCACAAAAGAACTTGATAAAAATTCAAAATCAGTTTTAGCAATTGAAAAAGATACTTTATTTACTAAAATTTTAAATGAATTTAATTTTAAAAATACAAGAATTATCGAGGCGGATATTTTAGAATATATCAAAAAAAATGATATATCTAATTATAAAATAATTGCTAATATTCCCTACTATTTAACTTCTAATTTAATTAGAAATCTTTTAGAAACACCTAATCAACCAAAAGAGATGTATCTTGTGATGCAAAAAGAGGTTGCAGAAAGAATGTGCGAAGAAAGAGGCAATATCTTATCTATTTCTGTTAAATACTACGCAGATGCTAAAATTTGTTTTAGTATTTCTAGAAATTCTTTTTGGCCAAGTCCAAAAGTGGATAGTGCTTTAATTAGGATAATTCCTAAGAAAAAATATGAAGAAAGCGACAAATTCTTTTTTAAGGTTATTAAAGCTGGTTTTTCTTCGCCAAGGAAAAAATTAATTAATAATTTATCTCAAGGACTAAAAATTAGTAAAGAAGAATTAGAAAATATATTTATTAAAAATAATATTTCTAAAGATATTAGAGCAGAAAATTTATTAATTGAAGATTGGAACAAATTAGTATATAATTTCAGTAATGAAAATATATATTAAATTTTTTTTGTTATTTATATTAATTTCCATGGGCTTGGGAGTATCTTCTGATTTTGTTTTAGCAGGTTGTAAAACATATACATACACATATAATATTTATAAATGTTCTGGCGGTTGTGGAGACGCAAAAATAATAAAAGAAACTTGGGTTGGATGGGAATGTTGCAGATGTACTGAGCATGGTATATGTCCTAAAATGCCTGATAGGTATCCTTATCTTAGTTCAGAAGTAATTGTATCGGTTGCAGAGCCTTGGCAGGTTTGTGTAGGAGGATCATATTATGAGCGTCCTAAAAGTAAGTGTGGAAGCAGTTCCACTTCAGGAACAAAGCCATATTTTGTATGTAGTGGAAATTGTTTAGATAATGTTTCTGGATTGAGATATTATAGTAATCCAAATTATCCAAAAAATCCGGAGCTAACAATAGATGGTTCTGAAGATTATCCTCAAACATGTTCTGAAAATATTACAAGTAATTGTATAGAGCCTAGTAACGATTCGACTAATGTGAAATCTCCGCTTAAGATTGATTGGGATGAAAATGCTTATTGGCAAAAAAGTGGAAGTTGTGGTAATTTTGGGTGCCCCGAAGGTATTACTGCCATAGGTCCACAATCATATAAATTGAGTCTTAAGGTAAGTGAAGAAGTAGACAATAAAGTTGTTAATTTAGTAAATCCTCCAACAAAGGCAGATAGCGAAACTTTTAGTGATTATATTTCTAAAAACTTTGATCAGGATACAAATGAGATTAAGGAAGGTTATTTCTATAAAGTTCTTAATACTGATAGTCAGCCAAATTACATAGACAAGGGAACTTATAGATCTTCTGAATATAATTTTAGAGTAGATCATAACCCTTGTTGGCTAAAAAGCGGCCAAGAATATGATTTAACAATTCAAACATGCTGTAATCCTGATGGAACAGAATGTAATTCTGGATCAAACTTTAAATTTACAACTGCCTATGCTCCTGAACTAAAGTCACCTGAAGACTTAGATTGGGAAGGTTCTAATTATTCTGCATGGAATGCATGGCCTCAAATAGATAGTATAGATAAGCTTCCATTAAATAATGCGGATTATGAGCCATTTGATTGGGCTCTGCAAGCGCCAACCTCTGGCTTAAAAGTAACGCCACCTGTACTTCTAGATTGGTGTGATGTAGATTCTGGGAGATTAGAAAAAAGAGGAACTAATTCTTATAGTATTTTACCTAAAATATTTGAAACAAATCCAGAAACAAATGAAACAAAAAAAGTTTGTGCTTTTAACAAAGGTATAACAGATGAACTTTGCTATCACATTTCTAACCCTGTAACATTGAATTTATTTAGTGAATATTCAGATATAGATAATTACATGTTTATAAAAAACAGCAGGCATTCTTGGAAAGTGAGAGGGTGTCCTACAGTAATGGCAGGTATTTGTTCCACTAGACCATATAGTCAAGAATGGTATTTTGAAACAAGTGATGCCGATCTTGGGGAAAGCACGAATATTGTTCCAGCCGATGGTTCTTTTGTTGGGCTTCCAGTAAATATTTCTTGGGTTAATCCTTATGGGTATGTTTCAAGTATTTTTGAGTTTTATAAAAACGGAGCATTAATTGAAACAAAGGAATTATCTGCTTCAGGTATTTCATACAATGATTTAGATTTAAAAACAACTTATTCTTGGAGATTCAAAAATTGTACTGACAGATATTATAAGAATTGCGATGATTGGTCTCAATTGTATAAATTCACTATAACGGGTAATCCTCCTGAATTAATTTCACCTAGCGGAGAAGTTATTCCTCCACTTAATTTTAAATGGAATAGCGTTCCTGGAGCTAGGTCATATATTTTTAAACTAGAGGGTGGGGGCATTAATAAGGAAATTAAAACAAGATGGGATAATTTGAAATTAGAATATTCAGAAGACCTTCCTTTTAAGGTAAATACTGATTATAATTGGCAAGTTAAAACTTGTGCTGACATTGAGGGTAACAAATGCGGGGATTATAGCAATACATTAAGTTTCAAAATAAAGTTAGATGCTCCTACGGGACTAGAGCCTGAAAACAAGACTTTGTCTTTATATGAGGACAGAGGATCTAATTTAAAATGGGGTGAAGTTAATCAAATAAAAACATATCAAATAAGTTTTGATTATACAAAGGGTGAGGAAGAAACTTCTAAATTTTGTGAAAGTTTAGATAAAAAAGAAAATATTATAAATAGCAATGAGTATTTTTTCTCTCCACAGTGTTTGGGAACCTATACATGGAAAGTAAGGTCTTGTTTTTCAGATAAATGTGATGATGGTACTTTTAGTGAATGGAGTGAATCTAAAAATTTTACAATATTTCAAAATATTAATCCTGAAACAGGAGAAAAAGTTTCGGAAACGAATAACAACACGAAAAGTATTGTTCCTTGTGGAAGACCACTTGACGATCCAGAAACTCCTTGGAACGAAAGAGAGTCTTGTACAATTTCTCATCTTTTAATTATTTTACGAAATATCATTGATTTTGCATTAGGAAGACTTGTTCCTTTAATTATAGCTGGAAGTGTAGTCTATTCTGGAATTAAGTTTTTTACTGCTCTTGGAAATCCAAAGGTAATTGTTCAAATAAAGGATTTGTGGAAATATATTGGATTGGGATTACTTATTATCATTTTCTCCATAACAGCTATTGATTTTGTTTTAACTTTTGTTGGCTATAATGTTGGCGTATTTGGAAACTTTTTAAAATAAATAATTATATGGAAAAAAATAAAAACGAGAGAACAAAATATATATCAATATGCATTGCCTGTATAATTTTACTATCAGGTGTACTTTACTTTAGAATAAATGCTTTAACTAATATTGACATTAACAATTCTGTTAGTAAAATTAGTTTTCCCAAAGAGTTAACAAATCTTACATTGCCTTATGAAATAAAAGCTACAGGCTATGAAACATTCGAAACAGAAGATAAAGATTTCAAAATTACATTTCCTAATAATTGGGATTTAAAAAATGGAAAAAGTCTGCTAAATGCAATGAGTGGTGGAGCTAGTAAGGCTGGGATAGAAACTGTATTTGTAGTTTACAAAATATCTGGAGTAAGCGGAAATATTAGTTTTTTAGTTGTTGAAGAAACCGACAAAACAGATCTAAAAGAAATTTTAAGTTTAATGGGCATTAAAGTAGAGTTAGAGGAAGAAAAGGATGCGTTAAGTGAAGAAAACAAAGATGACGATGTTGTGGTTGGGGAAGATATCGAGAATTCAAACGAGGAGGAGGAATCTTTTACAAATGCTACGATTATTGAAAAAGCAGAAGACGCTTTGCTCTTAGAAATAATCTCAAAACAAAAAGAGGGGACACCCGTCCATTCTTA
>DMWH01000133.1:5115-5914 GCA_003483345.1 Clostridiales bacterium
TATTGAAGTAAGTAAATAAAAAAAAGGTTTGGCTTGGTAAGTTAACTTTATGTGGTAATTTGCATGGACATTTTGCTAGGTGGAGAAATTTCAAAATGAAATGTTACTATTAAATAAAAAAGGATAATTAATTTAATTGTCCTAAATGTTGTATATCCAAAATATTGTGGCTTGTAGGTTTCTTAGACTATCTAGAGTGTAATACATTCATTCTCAAAACAAAGGGAATAAAAAAAGATTTTCAGTGAATCAACTGTACGTTGTTATCAGAGAAAATCTTTAATATCTCTTCAGGAGGGTCTGCGTAAGCCTCGACGCCGTATTTATACGGAGTTTCTTTCCACTCCGTAAAATCTCCTCCAGTAGTTGCAATGAAGGAGGGCTCGTATATTATTGGATCGCCGGGCTTTTCCTGGTACCAGCAGACTACTGGTCCTGCGTAGAAACTTTCGCCCGTGGAATCCTCCAGTCCAAAATACAGCACGCCCCCTTCGTCAAAAGCTTTACCTTCTGTCAGTATTACTTTTTCCGGGCTCCACCTGAGATCACCCTTGCTACCCTTTATGTAGAGAAGAATGAAATCCGAAGTCCTTTTCCACGTTTTCGCATCTTTTGTTGCAGACATCATTGTCTGATCCAGCAGATGCTGTGCGTGGCTTTCATCAAAAACTGTTGTCGGATCTACCGAAGCAGATGGCACGTCATTTGAAGAGGTTGGTACATTTACAGAGGATGGAGAAACAATTATTTCACTGTTGTTCATTGTCGATGCACTCATGGCAATCAATATAATTGCCAC
>DMWH01000276.1:0-898 GCA_003483345.1 Clostridiales bacterium
AAAATAAAAAAGGAGAATAAAATGACAACATATTTGAATGAACAGCGGCTTAAGACTTTTGAAAAGGAATTAGATTTAATTTTAAATCCGCGAATTAGAAAATTTGCGGAAGAAGCTATAAAAACGTTTCCGGATTACTTTTTTGAGATAGGCGCTTCAAGCACCGCAAAATATCATCCGGCTTATGCACTAGGATTTGGGGGTTTAGTCAGGCATACGCAAGCGGCTATAAAAATTGCAGCAGAATTATTTAAAATTGAATCTTATAATTTTACAGATGATGAGAAGGATCTTATTATTGCAGCACTAATTTGTCACGATGCATGGAAACACGGGACAGACTTTGCAAAATTTACTGTAGATACCCATCCCATCATTGCTGGGAATCAGTTGGCTAAAAATGAGGATCTGAAAAAACTATTATCTGAAAAAGAATTTGAATTTTTAATCGGATGCGTCGAACACCATATGGGTGCCTTTGTACAAAGTTATAAAACTGGAGAAGAGGTGCTAGAACGTCCGCGTAATAAGTATGAAGACTTTGTCCATTTGGCTGATTATTTGGCCAGCAGAAAATTCTTGGAAGTTAAATTTGTATGATGTGGGATAAAAATTATAAATAAAGGAGAATAAAATGGCAAGCGATGAAGAAATAATGAGTTTCGATGAATATTGCTTGGAAGTTTTAGACATAGTGAATACTGATTTTTTGTCAAGAGCCGAATGGGATAAATATTACGAACTTTATGAAAATTATTTAAAAAGGGAGCTAAAAGATGATTTTGACACGTGGATACAATGATTTTTTATTATTTTTCAAATTGTATCTGGATCCAAATTATGATACTTTGCCTTTATTCATGGAAAAGCTTATAGAATTAAATCCAGATATTAGTGA
>DMWH01000276.1:971-3538 GCA_003483345.1 Clostridiales bacterium
TATCGTAAGCCTTATAGTGCTCGTACTGCAGGTTATATTTCTAATAATATAGCTAAGCGTAACGTTTTCAACAAATATATTAGCAATTATGAAGTAAAAGTAGTAATTAGCTTTTATGATTTTGCTGAAAAATTAAAGTATAATATAAATGATTTTATTCAAGAATTGAATTTAATTAAAAAATATTATAAAGTTAAATTCAACTATTTTCAGGATGCTAACTTTTTTAGATTTTCTAATATTTATGGGACTGAATTTTCATTCACGATTATTCATGAAAAATATGCTGAAAAAGATATATATGTTCTTAGCGTTTGGGATTATACTGGTAATACGCTTATATTTTCAAGTAAAATCCCAGATACAGATAGAAAAAGTTTCTTCAATAAATTGGAGAAAGCTTGTGATGAATTTTCTAATGGATTCATAAATTGTATTGGGTGCGGGAAACTTATCCCATTTGCGGCTAATCAGTCACAGCGCTATTATGGTGGAATATTTTGCAAATCCTGTTGGGATAATAAGTGGAAGGATATAGAGGAAAAAGAGGATTATCGCTAGTTGTTATACGAAAATGTTTAAATTGCCTATTGACAAAATTTTAGCATTGTGGTATTATTATGTTAAGGAGAATAACAATATGCTAAAAGAATACGAAGTTTATTTAGAAACGCTTAAGATCGATAAAAGCAAGGAAACTTATCGATCGTATAAACATATTTTAGAAAATTTCTTCAATTCGATGAAGATTGAAAGCATTGAAGATATTAAAAATATGAAAAGTGAAGATATTCAAAATTATATAAACCATATGATAATTAAAAAGGAGGGTGAAGATCAGAATAGTATAAATAAGGCAAAAGCCACAGCCAATGCACATTTAAGAGTAATAAAAGCTTATATGAATTGGCTGGTTAGTAAAAACTATATTCCCGAATCTCCAGCAAACAAAGTTGCAAGGTTTAAAGAGGCGCAAACCATAGCAACTGTTTTTACGAAGGAGGAAAGGGATAAGGCAATATTAAATACTAAAAATAAAGCCGAGCTACAATTAACAATAGCTATACTTTTTTATACGGGAATTCGTCGTGAAGAGGCGGTGAATATAAAATTATCTGATATTAAAGATGGTGTACTCCTTGTGCACGGAAAAGGAAACAAGGAACGCCAAATACCATTGAATCCGTTTCTACAAGAACTTATTAAAAAATGTTTATTGCAACGCAAGCATAAGAGCGAATACTTACTTGCGTCAGCTAGAGGAGGGCACAAAATTAGTACAACTTCTTTATACAAAAGAGTAAAAACAGCTTGCGAAATTGCTGGTATTGATCAAGACAAGATTGAAAAATTAAGCCCGCATAGTGTTCGCAGATCGTTAGCTTGCTTTTTACTTATGGATGGTGCTTCATCATCCGTTATACAAAATGTGCTAGGGCATGCTAATTATAAAACAACGGAAAGATATATACGCCCAGCAATTGCCTTAGCCGCAAGGAAAACACTATTAGAACAGGAACCGCCTTCATGGTGGGGGAAATAAATAAATAGCAAATAATAAATAGTATAGGAGAAATAAAATGAGGTTAAATAATAGCTTAGTCCCTGCTACAAGGGGAAATTCTGATAAATCGGGGAGATGGGAAAGTTGGGATATCCTGTCCCCAGTTATGGTTTTAGACCCAATGAAAATTATTTATCAGCCGGACAGAGGCGTAACAATTGTTATTTGGGGGGATGGAAGNNATGGCGGTAGTAAAAAAGCTTTATGGCAGAGGAGAATTTCTTAAGATGATTGAAAATGCATCAGTGCAGAATGCTAATAAAAAAAAAGAAAGTATAAAGAATAAACCTGCGCATATGATAGAATATGAAGCTGAAGAGGATGAATATAATTATAAGAGAGAAATTATTCGTGAAGTATCCGAGATTTTCTTGGCGATAGCTGATTCCTTAGATGATTTGTATAATATAATGAGTAAACTTGAAGAAATTAGCAAATGATTTTTTTATACTGGATCCCTGTGCCAACTAGTCGTATATTTATTAATTTATTATTAAGCGATGAATCTTCCACTGCAGGGAAGCTACGAATAAATGGCAATAATAAGTAGCAAAATAGGCAATCTAAAAGATTATATTAGGAAAGAAAGGAAATAATAAATGATTAAAAAATTGTCGGAATTTATTTTAGAACTTGAAAATTTTCAAAAAGAATATGGTGATTTAGTTGTTGCTTGCGCCGATGGCGAACTGGGGGATTATACCCCATACGTGCGTTTGGAAGAAAATGATTATTGGGATGAGATCCCCAAAGGAGATAAATATTGCAATATTGATTGGATGGCCAATTAATTTTGTATTGCTTTGGATTTATACGAAATTTATTATTACTTTGATAATAAAATATTGCCTTGCGAAGTTGCTTGGATTATGAGTATAAGGGGGTTCGAATCCCTCGGCGAGGAATAGGTGATGGGGAATATAAGATTTTTTATTTTTTATTTTAGGAGGTAAAGAATGTTTCCTTTTTCTGATTTTTTTTGGTTTGATGATAGTGCATACCG
>DMWH01000276.1:3657-4496 GCA_003483345.1 Clostridiales bacterium
AAGCCGATGGAAGAAATAAAAACTAGCATGAAAAATGGTTTCTTGGTGTTGAATATAACATTTAAAGAGCCTGTAAAATCTTCTGTAAAGATTATTAAGGGATAATAATAGGATCCCCATCACCTAAATTTTTTCAGGAAGGATAGTTAAGTGGAAAAGAAAATTGTTTGTTTTTCTGATATACACGGGCAAATTGATAATAATCTAACTGATTGGTTTAATAGCCACCCTGGGGATATACTTATCTTTGCTGGTGATCAGAAAGGAAATAGGCTAGAGGATGGCAGTAAATTCGCATCTTGGATTACTAACTTGCCATATAAATATAAAGTTATAGTTTTTGGAAATCATGATGATAATTACAAAAATGTTCAGGACTATTGTAAAAAATATAAAAACATAATATTTTTATATGATGAATTAATTAATTTGTATGGAATAAATATTTACGGGTCACCGTATTCGGTAGCTTTTGGGAATTGGGTATTTCAAAAATCGGATAAAGATTTGATAAGATTATATGATAGTATTCCTGATAGTACAAACATACTGATTACGCATACGCCAGCATATGGAATTTTAGATAAAACTATATTCGGATATAATGAAGGGAGCCGCAGTTTATTAGATAGAATAGATAAACTTCCTAATCTTAAATATCATATTAGCGGGCATATCCATGAAGGCGGTGGAAAAATAATAGATGAAGAAAAAAAACGTGTTTATTTGAATGTAAGCTTATTAGACGAGGCGTATCGTTTAGTAAGAAATCCATATGCGTTTATATATAAGAAATAGAGGTAAATATGGAACAAGAAGAAGAATATAAAGTAAGTGAT
>DMWH01000251.1:0-13780 GCA_003483345.1 Clostridiales bacterium
GAAGTAATAAGTATATTAAAAAAACTGATTTCTGTTCCCGGCCATATAAATTATCCATGTCAGGAAAAAGAAATTAGTGAATGTGCTTTGAGCATTATAAAAGAGGAAGGAATCTTTGCTTATCTGCAGGAAGTTGAGCCGGGAAGAAACAATGTCATTGCAAAAATTCCTGGTAAAGATAATGGCGTTGCCGGTAAAAGTCTGACATTCAATGGTCATCTTGATACAGTTCCGCCAAACGACAAGATGAAAAGCTATGAACCTGAGATTCAGGATGGAAAAGTTTTCGGGCTCGGCACTGTTGACATGAAAGGTGCTGTTGCAGCAATGATTTATTCTATGTTTATTATAAAAAGGGAGAATATTTGCCTTGACGGCGATCTTTTCTTTACAGGAGTTATTGGGGAGGAATCAGGAGGAACCGGAACAAGATTTTTAATGAACAAAGGTTTTAAATCAGATTATTTTGTTGTTGGTGAGCCCACAGATTTGAATATAGTGAATTCCCATAAAGGATGTTTTTTAATGGATGTCACTATAACTGGAAAAGCTTCACATGCTAGTATGCCTGAAAAAGGAGCAAATGCAATAGGAGCAATGGCATTTTTTGTTACCAAGTTAAATAATAAGTATATTCCGGTTTTAAATACACGCTATCAGGAAGGTGTGGGAAATCCTACAATTAATTATGGAATTATACAGGGAGGCAAAAAAGTAAATATCGTCGCAGATAAATGCATGCTGAGCATAGACAGAAGATGGATAGATTCAGAGAAGAATATAGATCTTATTTCTGAAATAGAGCCCTATTTAAAGAAAGTTTGCAATTTAAATCCTGCACTCAGATATGAAGTTAGGGCAACATTGCCCAAAGATGGATATTTCGGACCGTTGTTTTTACCGGAAAGCCATGAGTTTATTGATATCGCAAAAGCTGCCATGCAGGATGCTGGTCTAAAAAGTCAAGTCGTAGGGATGCAGGGTTGGACAGACGGGGCAACTATTTTAAACAAAGGTTTTCCGGCTCTTATAATTGGTCCTGGGGACATGTGCAAGGCTCATTCTGAGGATGAATTTGTAAGTATTAAAGAAATTATAAATGCAGTAAAAGCGTATCTCTCTCTTGCTATAAAAATTTGTAAAAATCAATGAACTTTAATTTAACTATGAAGATATAAAATATTATAAAATTGATTAGTAAAATATATTTTTGAAAAATAGTAATATATATATTTTAAAAAAATTTAATTTTAAATTAACAATTCATTGTTATGAATTTGTAAGTATAATAAAATAGTCAATTGAGGTCCTAAAACAGATTATTATGAAAATATTATTAATAAAAATAAATCAAACATATTCTTAAATATCATATAAAAAATTTAGAAATCTTTATATTATTTGTAAATGGAAGATCAAACAATACTAGAACTTAAAAATATCTCAAAAAGTTTTTCAGGGGTAACTGTTTTAAAGAATATAACAGTATCACTAAACAAAGGAGAAGTTCGTGGATTAGTGGGCGAAAACGGTGCAGGAAAATCTACATTAAATAAAATTATTTGTGGAGTTTATAAAAACGATACAGGTGCTGTAATTTTTAAAGGAAAAATATTACCAAAAGGTAATCCTATTGCTGTAAAAGAGTCAAAGATATTTATGATTCCCCAAGACCTTGGCCTAATGGAAAATTTGAGCGTTATGCAAAATATTTTATTAGGCAGAGAATTTTCAAAATTTGGCTTTATAAACCTAAAAAAATCAAGAGATCTTTGTAAAAAAATTCTTGATGATATTGAAATAAAACTAGATCTGGATGCCATAGTCAGCGATCTTACCATTGATCAAAGACAATTTGTTGCAATTGCCAGAGTTTTGTCTGCAAATGCAGACTTAATAATTATGGATGAGCCTTCTTCAACACTATCAAAAGGTGAAGTAAAAAATTTATTAAATATAATAAAAAATCTAAAGAAGAAAAATATTACAATAATATATGTTTCACATAAAATAGATGAAATATTTGAGATTGCAGACAGTATAACAATTCTTAAAGATGGAAATCTTATTGAAACTGTATCAATAGAAAATATAACAAAAGATGAAGTAATCAATAAAATGGTTGGTCGCCAGCTTTCTAACGTATTTCCTCCAAGAAAAGAAAGCAAGCAGATAGAAAAAATAATGAGTTTAACCAATGTTAATGTGAAAGGGCATTTAATCGATATAAATTTTGACATTAATAAAGGAGAAATACTTGGAATTGGAGGATTGGTCGGTATGGGCCAATCATCTTTACTAAATACTATTTTTGGTATTTTAAAGGTTAATTCAGGAAGAATATTTTTTAAAAACAAACCATTAAAAAATATAAAACCTGCATATTCAATAAAAAAAGGTATCTATTATATTTCTAGCGACAGAAGCAATGAAATGCTTTTTATGTGTAGAAGTGTTAAAGAAAACATTTCAATTGCTACATTGAAAGATTATAAAAAACTTTTTTCAATAAACACTATTTTAGAAAATAAAATAATTGATAAAAAAATTAAAGAGTTTAATATTGCAGCATTTAATCGTGAACAGGAGTCAAGATTTTTAAGTGGAGGAAATCAGCAGAAAACAATTCTTGCAAGATGGCTGATACATAAGCCAGAAATATTTTTGCTTGATGAACCGACGCAAGGTATTGATGTAGGAACAAAACAAGACATATACAATACTTTAAGAAATTTGGCGAATGAGGGCATGGCTATTGTTGTGGTTCTTAGCGACATGATTGAATTATTAGGTTTGTGTGATAGAGTTTTAGTAATGTATGAAGGAAGCATTTCAAAAATTTTTACCAGCCAGGAAGCAACAGAGGAAAAGATCATGTTAGCTGCAAGTGGCAAATAATTATTTATATAAAAAATAATAAAATTCAAAGATAATATTGGGAGGTGATATAAAAAATAAGGATTTTTATGTTTTTGTAATGTTGGGTAGAATTTTAATAACCTGATTAATAATGGAAAAGGAGTATTAATGAAAAAAATAAAAATTATTCTCATCCTGTGTATTGTAGCTGTTTTTTTAATTGGGATGACTTCATGTACAGCTGCCGCTGAAACAACAGCTGCTGCTGAAACAACAGCTGCCGCTGAAACAACAGCTGCCGCTGAAACAACAGCTGCCGCTGAAACAGAGACCAAGGATAAATTTGTTATAGGATATGACATCTATTGGTTAGGAAATGCATGGTCGCTGCAATTAGCTGAAGAATTTAAATATGCTATTCAACAAGAATATGCAGACCAAATAGAGGAAGTTTACTATACAAGCTCTGATGGCGATATGGCAAAAAATCTAAGTAATTTTGAAGATTTGGTTGCCAAAGGCTGTGATATTATCTTTATAACACCAATAACACCTGATAACCTTGTTGCAAGTATAGATGATGCTATGGCCAAAGGAATTAAAGTTATTGTATTTGGTTCAGCATATGCTGGAGAGAATTATACTTCCTTTATAAACATAAGTGATTATGAATGGGGAGTTAAATCAGCAGAATTTATTGCAGAGTCTATTGATGGAAAAGGAAAAGTTGCAATGATAAATGGTATTGCAGGCTCTGGATCACAAGTAGATACTTATGAAGGCGCAATGTCAGTTTTTAGTAAATTTCCTGATATAACAAATCTTCCAGAAGTATATGGCGAGTGGGATTTCAGTAAAACAAAAATAGTTATGCAGGATTTACTGGCTGCACATCCTGACATAGCTGCTGTCTGGACTTTCTCAGAGCCCAGAGCAGTTGTAGAAACTTACAAAGATAATAATCTTCCTTATGTTCCTACAATTTGGCATGGAGAAAATGGAGAAATGAAATTATGGCAAGAGATAAAAGATGAAGAAGGTTTTGATGCAGTTGTAGTTAGCAAGCCTTCTACAATGAGTGTAGACGCTCTCCATATAGGCATGGCTGCTCTTCAAGGTGAAGAAGTTGAAAAAGAAGTTATGCTTCCAGTACCTATCTTTACGGTAGACGATCTTGATGATCTGATTTTGCCTGACCTTCCAGACAAGATTAGAGTACCTACATATCTACCGGTTGAAAAACTGAAAGAACTATTTGAATAAATAGTTTCAAGATTGTTGTAAAAGTAAATGGCTACAATCTTTTGTAGCCATTTACTTAAAAAAATTGTATTAATATTATTTATGTAAAGGATATTTTTATATGAGGGATTTTACTCATATATCTAAGTTAAATTTTAGTAAGTTTAGCAGATATAATTCAGTTTTTTTTACATATTTATTTTTATTAATAATATTTATTGTTTTTTATATTTTTTTTCCTCTATACAGATCTTCAACAAATATCTCTAATTTATTAATTCAAATTGCTCCCCTATCATTAGTTGCTTTAGGCCAGACAGTTGTTCTTATCGGAGGCGGTATTGACTTATCTGTTGGTTCAGTAATTTCTTTAACAACAGTCATAGCAGCTAATTTAATGGGAAATAATACTACAGGCATTATTATTGGTTTGCTGATTGCATTTTTATCGGCATTATTAATAGGATTTATTAATGGGATGATTTGTAATGAGACAAGTTTGCCCCCATTAATTGTAACCTTAAGCATGTCATATATAGTTCAAGGTATTATATTATGGTATAAAACAGCGCCAGGGGGGGCAGTACCCAAAGCTCTTTCAAAAATTTTGATCTATAGATTTAATATTCTATCGTTCCCAATAATTATAGTTATTATTGCTTATATCGTTTTTTCATTGATTATGAGTAGAAGCGTATTCGGCCTGCATACATATGCATTAGGTAAAAATGAGCAATACGCCAGGATGGCAGGAGTTAATGTAAAGAAAATTCGAATTTCAACATATATGATTTCTTCTTTTTTTGCATGTTTTGCCGGTTTTTTATTAGCCAGTCGAATTGGTTCAGGAGCGCCTTTGATCGGCGATCCCTACACACTTGAATCTCTTACCGGTGCAATAATCGGAGGTATGTCTTTTACCGGAGGAGAAGGTTTTATTATAGGAGCATTAGGCGGGGCAACAATTGTCGGAATGATAAGTAATGCATTAAATATAAGCGGCATTGATCCTTTCTACCAGTATATTTTCAGAGGAGCTTTGTTAATTATTGCTATGATATTAAATTCGTTTAAGAAAAGATAGGATAATTATAAGAATGAATAATACTGATGATTTAATTTCAAAAAAAAATAGTAAATTTAATTTTATTAAATTTTTAACGAAGATATTCCAAAAAGGCGGAGTATATATCTCTCTTATAATATTATTAATATTTGCCGGTATATTTTCACCAAAACTTTTAGAACTCAATCACCTTTTATTTATTCTAAAGATAGCTTCAATTATAGGTATTATAAGTATCGGACAAGCACTTTTAATTATTACAAGAGGGTTGGATTTTTCCGTTGGTGCATCTGCAACATTAATAATGGTGCTAATTTGTGCAATAAGTATGGGTAATCCAAAATACACTTTTATATCGATAATCATTGCTTTGGCTGTCGGTGCACTAATAGGAATAGTAAACGGATTATTAGTCGTGAGATTCAAGATATCTCCGATGGTCGGTTCTTTAGGAGTAATGAGTCTTTTAACAGGTATTACTTTTATTTATACAAGAGGATTTGCACGCGGATCAACTCCTGAATTTATAAGTTATTTAGGCCATGGTAAAATATTTGGTTTTTTACCAGTTTCTATAATTATTTGGATTGTAATTGCATTAATCATTATTTTTATTTTAAAAAGAACTATGTTCGGTCGATATATATTTGCGGTAGGAGCTAATCCGCAAGCTGCATATATTGCAGGATTATATCCAGGAAGAATAATTTTTTATGTTTATATTATAAGTGGATTGCTTACAGCGATAGCTGCAATAATTTGGGCAGGTTATCTTCGTAGCCCAACATTAGGTGGAGGAACTTCATATCCTCTTGACTCTCTTACAGCAGTAATAATAGGAGGAACTACTTTTGCTGGCGGTAAAGGCTCTATATTAGGAACAATTATCGGAACAGTAATTATTACTTTGTTATCTAGTCTTTTAAATATGTTGGGACTGGGAGAAGGAGTCAAAATGATTTTTCAGGGCTTTCTAATATTACTTATGGTATTTGCCTATACCGGGAGAAAGTCTCTAGGTTAATTATATTTTATGTTAAAAGCAAATCATTAATCCTATTAAATATTACAAACTTTTATAAACCTTATTTCTAAACGGTGATAATAATGGAATTAAAAAAATTGTTTAGCCCTATTAAATTAGGTAGCGTGGAAATTACAAATAGAATTGCTCTTGCTCCTATGGGAGTTAGCCTCTATAGTCCTGATGATACATGGCCGAAAAGAACGATTAGATATTTTGAAGAAAGAGCAATAGGAGGGACAGGGATGATATTAACATCATTTACCCGTGTCCACGACAAATTATCTACAGGTCCGACTCCATTAATAGGGATATATGATGATAAATTGATACCTTCACATGCTGAGCTTGTTGAAAGAATCCATAAATATGATACAAAGATTTTTCTTCAAATTGCATTGCATGGTTGTAAATTCGGCGGGCTTGAAGGACCTTCAGCAATTTACAGTTTAAACTATAATGTAAAACCAAGAGAACTAACAACTATCGAGTTGGACTATTTGGTAGAAGCTTTTATAAAAGCTGCTATTAGGGGCAAGCAAGCTGGTTATGATGGAATTGAAGTCCATGGTGGATATAGTTATCTTATCGGCGCAATGATATCCCCTGCATTAAATAAGAGAAAAGATAAATACGGTGGTTCATTTGAAAACAGGATTAAATTTCCATCGGATATTATAAAGGGAATATTTAATATTCATCCAGATTTTCCTGTAGGTTTTAAATTTAGTGCCTATGAATGGCTTCCTGGAGGTGTCGACATTAATCTCGCTAAAAGAATTGCAAAACATATGGCTGAATTAGGGGTATCTTTTCTGGATGTTGCAAGTTCCTCATCGACTACTACGCTTCAAACTAGTGAATATTCACATGTTCCACCAATGTATGTAAATAGAAATACTCTTGTACCCCTAGCAGAGGAAATAAAAAAAGTTTGTCCGGAGATACCTGTTATTGCAAATGGAGCAATCAATATTCCTGAGGAAGCAAACAATATAATTGCAGAAGGTAAATGTGATTTAGTGGCACTTGGAAGAGCTTTGATTGCTGATCCTCACTGGGCAATAAAAGCAAAGACAGGAAAATCCCAAACAATTACTCCCTGCATAAGATGTAATGTTTGCCATCATCAACTGTGGCTAGGCAAACCATTATGCTGTTCCATGAACCCATTTGTATTAAAAGAGGCTACTCTCCAGCCGTCAATACCTTCTATTAAAAAGAATGTAATGATTATCGGGGCTGGTCCTGCGGGGATGAGATGTGCGTTAACTGCTTCTAAGCGAGGACACAAAGTAACCTTATATGAAAAGAAACCTTATATAGGCGGAATGATGTATCCTGGTAGCCGTCCAAAATTTAAAGAAGATGTATCAAGAGCTTTAAAATGGTTTGAAATGGAAATTTCAAGTAGCGATATTAATCTGCAATTAAACACTGAAGTGACTCCAAAAATTATTGAGAAGAATAACCCAGATGTAGTCGTAATTTGTATTGGTGCAGAACCAATAATGCCTGATGTCCCGGGCATTGGAAAAGTAAATGTTGATTCTGCAATAAATATATTAAGTAATATTGAAAAATATAAAGGTAAAAAAGCAGTTGTGGTAGGTGGAGGGGAAGTAGGTTGTGAGACTGCTTGTTATCTAGCTGATAATGGATTTGAAGTTACCATTATAGAAGTGCTAAACGAAATATTAAATGAAAATGAGATTACTGAAATAAAACTACGACTTAATGATCTTATAAAAACTAAAAATATAAAAATATTAACTAATTCAAAACTAAATGCCATAACAGATGAAGGTGTCGAAATACTTGTTCCATATGATACCCAGATGGGACTTTCAGAAGGAGGCAGACAGGATGGCTTAGAGGCTGATGTTGTTGCCATAGCTGTGAATCAGAAACCGAATAATGACTTAATAAATATGTTTACGATGAAGGCTGAAGAATTTTATATAATAGGTGACTGTGTAAATCCAGCTAGGATTAAAGAAGCTGTTGAATCAGGAGAAAATATAGGAAGGATTATATAAAAGTTATAAATTATTTTAATTGTTTCTGGAGGATTAATTATGAAACTAACTGAGAATATATATTTGGTAGGCGGTGGTCCCTTTGGATTAAGTCATGAATTTGATTCAAGCATATACTTAGTTGATTGTGGTAATGATTTTGTGCTTATTGACACAGGGGCTGGTATTGATACCTATAAAATTATTGATAATGTAAAAAAAGATGGTTTAAATCCTGAAAAAATTTCTTATATATTTCTTACACATTCCCATGCAGATCATTCTTCAGGAGCTGCCGAATTACAAAAAAAATTAGGAGCCGAAGTTTGCATAAGTGAGATTGAAGCAGATTTATTGAGCAGTGATGATGAAAAAAAATTACAACTGGATGTTGCAAAAAGAAGCGGATTATATTCACCTGATTATACTTTTAAGCCATGTAAAGCATCTAAACTATTAAAGCATAATGCTTTAATCAAAGTCGGTAAATTTACTTTTAGATCTATAGTTGTCCCCGGCCACAGCAAAGGTTCGATATGCTATTATGCTGAATTACCTGAAGGTAAAACATTATTTACCGGTGATGTTGTATTCTTTGACGGAGCGATAGGACTTTTGAACTGTGAAGGTTCCAGCTTGTCTGATTATAGAGAATATATAAATAGAATTGAAGATTTAAATATCGAAATATTATTACCTGGCCATTTTGTTTTTTCACTAAGCAATAGTGACAGGCATATAAAAAAGGCAATTAATAGCTTAAGATTATTAGGCATTCCAAAAAATTTCATATAGCTAATTATTAAAACAATAATAATTTGCATTATCTGAGAATTATAAGAAAAGCTTAAGTAATTAAAACAATCATGGGAAAAATATTGATTTTATTTCTGAGATTAAATGTTATAAAAAAGATTGTGATGAAGATCCAAATCTTGAATTTAAAATAACATTGTCCCATATATCTCTTTAATTTATGAAATTTATGTAAATAATAAGTAGATTAATATCTTTCCTGATGGATAAGGATTTTAATTTACTTATATTAATAAATTAACTCAATCTTAAACTGAAAAGGCAGGCAGACATGGATTCAAGAGAAAGAGTAAGAATAACTTTAAATCATCAGATACCCGATAGAATTCCCATTGATTTCGGAAGTACAAGGACCAGTGGAATTACCACCATAGCTTACAGCAGGCTTATAAAAAAAATCAATCCAAAAAGCAGGCTGCCAAGAATGTATGACATGGTCCAGCAGCTTGCATATCCAGAAAAAGAAATCTTAAAATTATTTAATGTTGATTTTATAGATGCAGGGCAGGCGTTTTTTGAATCAGAAGATTTCTGGAGGGAATTTGAATTAAATGATGGAACCAGATGCAGGATCCCCGCCTGGTTTAATGTCTTAAAAGATAAAAACGGGGATGTAATAATTCAAAATGATGACGGAATCACCCTTGGCAAAATGCCGAAATCATCTTTTTATGTTGACCAGACTTACTGGGTTTACGGTAATATTGAAAAAATTCCTGAAAAAATAGACACGGCTGATTTTGACAAGGATGTCTGGGCTTATACAACACCACCGCCGGGGAGCATTGATTTATTTGACAAAAGACAGGCGGAATTATTTAAAAACAGCATAAGCAGGCTTTATGAGGAGACCAGATATGCCATTGTCCTGCGCTTCGGAGGAAATCTGGTTGAAAGCGGTTTTAGCATAAGGGGAATGGAAAATTATTTATGCGATCTGTATCTTGACCAGTCAGGAGTAAACAGATTTCTTGATGTACTTATGGAAGATTATATAAAAAAATTAAACAGGATACTTGAACTGGTTGGTGATAAAATCAGCGTTATAATGTTTGCTGATGATATGGGTAGTGAGTTAGGCTCCCTTTTTCCTGTAGAAATTTACAGAAAATACTTTAAAAAAAGACACAGCCAGATGTGGGGCATCGTCCATGAAAAAAGTGACTGCAAGGTTTTTCTCCATACTTGCGGATCAATATCAGAACTTCTGCCGGATCTTATAGATGCAGGGCTTGATATATTAAATCCTGTCCAGATATCAGCAAAAAATATGGATCCTGAAGTATTGAAGAAGAATTATGGAAAAGACCTTATATTCTGGGGAGGCTGCTGCGATACAAGAATGATACTTCCAAAATCAAGCCCTGAAAAGATAAAGGAGCATGTCAGGGAAAATGTAAAAATACTTGGGAAAGACGGGGGGCTTGTCTTCAACCAGATACATAATATCCAGCCGGAAGTCCCTCCTACAAATATCCTTGCGCTTTTTGAAGCGGCAAATCTTTATGGAAAATATTAAAGCAAATTTTTTAAAAATATTTAATCTGAAAGGCTGATATGAAAAATATTATTTCTAATTTCAATGAAAAGATAAAAAAAGCACCGGTTTTCGGTTTTTTTTCAAAAACAACAGATCCGGCTTTTATTGAATGCATGGGTCATGCAGGGCTTGATTTTGTGATACTTGATCTTGAACATGGTCCCAATAATCTTGTAAGTCTGTCAAATCTTATAAGAGCGGCTCAGCTGGTGAATATTTTGCCGGTTGTAAGAATAAAAGAGGGAGAGCACAATTTAATCAGCAATGTCCTGGACCTGGGTGCCGGAGCTGTACAGATTCCTCATATAAAAACAAAGGAAGATATTTCAACAGCAAGGCAGTATTCAAAATTCTTTCCTGAAGGCAGCAGAGGAATGTGCCGGTTTGTAAGAGCTGCAGATTATTCAGCCACAGACCAGTACGAATATTTTAAGAACTCAAACAAAACAATAAATATAATACAGATAGAAGGTAAAGAAGGCCTTGAAAACATAGACGAGATAATTGAGTATGGTGGTTTTGACATATTGTTTATCGGTCCATATGATTTGTCCCAGTCTCTTGGCATACCAGGAAAAGTAAATGATCCGCTTGTTGAAAATGCGATGAAAAAAATAGTGAAAAAGTGTGCAGAAAAAAACATAACTGTCGGGACTTTCTGTGATAGTACCGAAAACGCAGAAAAATGGATAAATGCCGGGGTAAGGTACATATCATATTCAGTAGATATGGGGATTTTTTATTCTGCGTCAAAGAAGATAGCAGAAGAATTAAAAAAAATATGAAAATTTTTCAAAGGAGAAAAATATGGCAAGATTTGGAAGACTGGCGACTTTAAATAAAATGATAGAGATCGGAATAGTACCTGTTTTCTACACCCCTGATGAAGAGGCTGCAAAAAATATCGCCTCAGCACTTTTTGAAGGAGGAGCAAGATGTATCGAGATGACAAACAGGGGAGACATGGCTGTAGATGTCTTTAAGGTAATCGAAAAGCATCTCATTAAAAATTATCCTGAAGCTATACCGGGGGTAGGGTCAGTTGTTGATGCACCTACTGCTGCAGCGTATATTTCTTACGGGGCAAACTTTGTGGTGGGACCTGTCTTTGACAAAGAAACCGCTCTGATATGCAACAGCCGTAAAATACCCTATATGCCGGGTTGTGGAAGCGCAACAGAAATACATACTGCTGAAAAATACGGAGTAGAGATATGCAAGGTATTCCCGGGAGCCCAGGTTGGAGGACCGGCATTTGTCAAGGCAGTAAAAGGTCCTACTCCATGGACATCGATAATGCCGACAGGAGGGGTGGATGTAACTTATGAATCACTTAGCGCCTGGTTTAAAGCCGGGGTTTCCTGTGTGGGCGTCGGCTCCAACCTGATTACAAAGGAAATCATTAAGAACAAAAATTATGATCTTCTTTCAAAAAATGTAAAAACTCTTATTGATATGATTAAAGATATAAGAGCGGATTTAAAAAAATAAAATGCCAAAGCCGCTACAGGCTGAAAGAGGGGTAGGCCATGAATATAAAGAATAATACATTGAATATAAAACCGAAAAACGAATGCAAATGGGACGAACTTTCTCTTGGAGAAATAATGATAAGACTGGATCCGGGTTTTTCCAGAATAAAAACTACACGCTCTTTTGATATCTGGGAAGGCGGAGGAGAATATAATGTTGCGCGCGGTCTTAAGAAATGTTTCGGGCTTGACACTGCAGTCGTTACAGGATTTGTGGAAAATGAAGTAGGATATCTGTTAAAAGATCTTGTAATGCAGGGAGGAGTAGACTTTTCCCACTCCAAATGGTTTGACTATGATGGTATCGGTAAAAAAGTGCGGATAGGTCTCAACTTTACTGAGAGAGGATTTGGAGCAAGAGGTGCAGTCGGCGTATCAGACAGAGCATATTCTGCAGCTTCCCAGTTAAAAAAAGGTGACATTGACTGGAAGAAAATATTTGGGGGTGAAGGTGTGAGATGGTTTCATACTGGCGGAATTTATGCTGCTCTTTCAGAAACCACTCCCGACCTTATAATAGAGGCAATGGCATCTGCAAAAGAAAATGGAACTATAATAAGCTATGACCTTAATTACAGGTCCTCACTATGGAAGGAAAATGGCGGGATAGAAAAAGCAGTGAAAGTCAACAGGGAAATAGCCAGATATGTAGATGTGATGATAGGAAATGAAGAAGATTTTACAAAAGCGCTTGGATTTGAAGTCGAGGGTCTGGATAAAAATATTTCCAGTATCAATACGGATAACTTCAAGAAAATGATAAAGAAATGCACCAGTGAATTTTCTAATTTTAAAGTAGTTGCAACAACACTCCGGGCTGTTAAATCAGCCGGGATAAATGACTGGGGCGCTGTAATGTATTATGACGGACAGTTTCTTGAGTCTAAAAAGATGAATAATCTTGAGATATTTGACCGTGTCGGAGGAGGAGACAGTTTTGCGTCAGGTCTTATCTACGGATTTCTTTCCGGCAAAAAGCCACAGGAAATAGTAGATTACGGAGCAGCACACGGAGCGCTTGCAATGACCACTCCCGGTGATACCAGTATGGCTTCACTAAAAGAGGTTGAGAAAATAGTTAAAGGTGCAGGCGCAAGGATAGACAGATAATTTATTTTTTAATTAGCTTTTCCAAAAATATTTATTTTTGTTTAATATTAGCTATTATATCCGGATTTAAATTTCCTGTTTTTTTCAAAATTATTAAATAAAATTTTTAATAATTTAAAAGGAGGTGAAGACAATGCTAAGAAAAATCGAATGCTTTGTTCAGCCGTCCAAGCTTGACGAAATCAAAGATGCTCTCTTCGAGGAAGGCGTGGAAGGTATGAGTATATCTGAAGTCCAGGGTTTTGGCCACCAGCGAGGTTATAGCAATGGTGGAAAGGCAAACAGACAGGTAAAGTTTCTTCCAAAGATAAAGATAGAAATAGTTGTTGATGAAGAAATAGTAGATGATGTTATAAACAAAATAGTAAGACTTGCCAAGACTGATAAAATCGGTTCGGGCAAGATATTTGTAATCCCGGTAGAAGATGCAATCAGGATAAGAACTGAGGAATCAGGGAAAAATGCAATAATATAAACTTTTTAATCAACGACGATTAAATATCTAAGGAGATATGAATGTCAAAAGAAAATGTCTGGGAAATGACCTTAAGCCGTCTTGATGATACCTTATCA
>DMWH01000251.1:13824-28148 GCA_003483345.1 Clostridiales bacterium
GGGGATATTGATATTTTCAAGGGATATCGTGTCCAGCACAATACAAACAGAGGTCCGGCAAAAGGAGGAGTACGATTTCACCAGGACGTCACTCTTGATGAGATAAAAGCTCTTGCCATGCTTATGACATGGAAATGCTCGCTTGCCGGAATACCCTTCGGAGGCGCAAAAGGCGGGGTTGCAGTAGATCCGTCACTTCTTTCAGAAAGAGAACTTGAAAATCTTACAAGAAGATATACATACGAGCTTATCCCTCTTATCGGGCCTGAAAAAGACATACCTGCTCCTGATGTCGGTACAAATGCAAAGGTAATGGCATGGATAATGGACACTTACTCCATAGCCAAAGGCTATATGGTGCCTGGAGTGGTAACAGGCAAGCCCATAGAACTTGGAGGAAGCCAGGGTAGAGAAGAAGCTACCAGCCGGGGTGCAGTATATACAATACTTGCAGCACTTAAAATTTTAAAAATAAATCCTTCTAATTTAACTACGGTAATCCAGGGTTTTGGAAATGTGGGAAGCAATACAGCAAAAATACTTTTTGACCATGGTTTTAAGATAATAGCAATATCTGATGTAGGAGGGGCAATAAGAAATGACAAAGGAATAGACCCTTACAAACTGGATGAATATGTACAGGCAAATAATAAGACAATTGCAGGATATAATCAGGCAGAGGCAATAGAACCATCTGAACTATTTAAGATAAAATGTGACGTTCTCTTTCCTGCTGCACTTGAAAATCAGATAACAAAAGAAAATGCTGCTTATATAGATACAAAGATTCTTGCAGAAGGCGCAAACGCACCTACAACGCCGGATGCAGATCCTATACTTAAGGACAAGGGAGTATTTGTTATTCCTGACATACTCTGCAACTCGGGCGGAGTAACAGTATCTTACTTTGAATGGGTACAGGGAAACCTTGCATACTTCTGGAGCAAAAGAGAAGTTAATCTTCAGCTAAGAGACATAATGGAGAAAGCTTTCTACGAGACATACAACTTTTCTGTTGATAAAAAGCTTGATATGCGGAAAGCTGCCATGGCTCTTGCAGTAAATAAGGTAGCAAGTGCCATGAAACTCAGGGGAGTATATCCGTAAGAAAAAATTTAATTTAAATAAAGATAAAGATAATCTGGCTGATACTGACCTGATAATTTTTATAATATATTGATTTCTATACTGCATCGATATATTAAAAAATAATGATGGTTGGCAAACAGCTATGTAATTATAAGATTTTATCAGATGTAATTTCAAGAAAAATGAAAACCAAATAAAAGGAGAGAGTAATGGTTCTGGATAAATTATTAAGCCCTATAAAGATTGGAAAAATTGAGATACCAAACAGGGTTGCTCTTGCTCCAATGGGAGTAAGTGTGCATGCCCCTGATGACAGCTGGCCGAAAAGAACTATCAGGTATTTTGAAGAAAGGGCAATTGGCGGCACAGGGCTGATAATTACTTCATTCACCAGAGTGCATAACAAGATTGCTACAGGACCTGCTCCTCTTGTCGGTATTTATGAAGACAGGTTAATTAGCAGCCATGCACAACTTGTTGAAAGAATTCACCGCCATGATTCTAAGATATTTATACAGATATCTCTTTTCGGTGCAAAATTCGGAGGCCTTCAGGGCCCTTCAGAAATATATAGTCTTAATTATAATAAAAAACCGGTGGAGCTTACTACTGATGAAGTTGAAACTATAATTGAATATTTCATTAATGGAGCAGTCAGGGCAAGTCAGGCAGGATATGATGGAGTGGAAATCCATGGAGGTTATGATTATCTTATAGGGGCAATGGTTTCACCTGCCCTTAATAAAAGAACTGACAAATACGGTGGTTCTTTTGAAAACCGGATGAGATTCCCGCTTGAAATATATAAAGGAATAAGGCAGAACTGCCCGGATATGGCAGTCGGATACAAATTCAGCGCATACGAATGGCTGCCAGGCGGTATTGATGTGGAGCTGGGCAAAAAAATCGGAAGATATATGGCTGATGCAGGTGTGGATTTTCTTGATGTGGCAAGTGCTTCTTCGACTACTGTACTTGTAAACAGCGAATATCCTGCTGTTCCACCGGTTTATGTTCCGAGAAATACACTGATGCCTCTTTCAAAGGCAGTAAAGGAAGTATGCCCTGAGGTTCCTGTTCTTGCAAACGGAGCAATTACTGTTCCGCAGGAAGCTGATGAAGCTATTGCTGCAGGATTATGCGATATGGTTGCCATGGGGAGAGGACTTATTGCCGATCCTCACTGGGTTAATAATGCCAGGGCTGGACGCCCTGTAGTACAGTGTATCCGATGCAATGTCTGTCACCATCAGTTATGGAGGTTTGGACCACTGTGGTGCAGCATGAATCCTTATGTTTTAAAAGAAGCATCACAGGATCTTTCAATTCCTTCCAGAAAGAAAAAAGTAATGGTTGTAGGAGCTGGTCCGGCAGGACTGAGATGCGCTATAACAGCATCAAAAAGAGGCCATGATGTTACCGTTTATGAAAAAAAGCCTTTTATCGGCGGCATGATGTATCCGGGAAGCCGTCCGAAATTCAAGGAAGACGTTGCTCTTGCTCTTGACTGGTTTAAATATGAACTTGATTCAAATAATGTAAAACTGGAATTAAACACTAATGTCACACCTGAATTAGTCGAAAAAATTTCTCCTGATGCACTGGTTATTGCAACCGGCTCAAATCCCATAATGCCTGATGTTCCTGGCATAGAGATGAAACATGTTGACAGTGCTGTAAATATACTAAGCGATATTTCCCAGTATAAGGGAGAGAAAGCGGTAGTCATAGGTGGCGGAGATGTCGGTTGTGAGACTGCATGCTTCCTGGCTGATAATGGTTTTAAGGCGACTATTGTTGAAATGCTGCCTAAAATTCTTGAAGAAAATGAAATAACTGAAGTTAAATTAAGGCTCATGAACCTCATTAAAGAAAGAAATATTGAAGTTATTACAGAAAGCCATCTTAATGCCATTTATGAAGGCGGAGTAGAGCTGATGGTTCCATATGATACCCAGATGGGCGTAAAGGATGGCGGAAGGGAAATGGGGATTGATGCGGATCTTGTAGCAATTGCAATCAATGCAAAACCTGATGAAGAATTTATTTCTGCTCTTTCCATGAAGGCTGAAGAATTTTACATTATAGGTGATTGCAGCCAGCCGGGAAGAATAAGGGAAGCAGTTGAAGCAGGGGAAAATATCGCAAGAGTGATTTAAAGGAACGCTTTGACTTAATAATTTATTATTAAAAATTAAAAATAGTAATAAAAAAATCTAAATCAATAACTTCCGGTTTAATAGGAATAATTTGCTTATTCACCAAAATAATATAGAATTTGGTGAACGTATTCACCAAATTTACTATAAATCAAGTGAATGAAAGGATTTGGAAGTGAAAAGTTATCGGAAAGAATTATGGTTTGAAATACAGAAAAGAAGGCAGTTTGTAAATATAACCCGGGAAGTGGAAAAATGCCTGCTTGAGAGCGGCATCAGGGAGGGGCTTGTCCTCTGTAATGCAATGCACATAACTGCAAGTATTTTCATAAATGATGATGAAAGCGGCCTTCACGCAGATTTTGAGAAATGGCTTGAGAAACTTGCTCCTGAAAAACCATATAATCAGTACCAGCATAATGGTTACGAAGATAATGCGGACGCTCATCTTAAAAGGCAGATAATGGGGCGCGAGGTAGTAGTTGCTGTTACGGAAGGGCGTCTTGATCTTGGTCCCTGGGAGCAGATATTTTATGGTGAATTTGACGGAAAGAGGCGTAAAAGAGTACTTGTAAAAATAATAGGGGATTAATATAATCGGGGATTAATGATTTTACTGTGATTAATTATTTTGCCAATTTTTCTTAAAATCTGATAGTTTTCCTTAAAACTGGAAGTAAAAAATTCTGTAAAAAGTTTGCAAATAATTCTTGTTTAAATTCAGATATCCAGCCTATACACACGCCAGGTCATGGATTTTTTCCCTATTTTAAATAACGGATTTAAAATATCGAAGTTAATATCAGCAAGCTGTGAGCCTGAGCCATGTCTTATCCCAATTGATTTTGCTGCCTGTGCTGTTTTGTAATAAAGCTGGCTGTCAATACCATTTTTTCTGAAATTTTCATCTACACCAAGTATCAGGATCCTCATGCTTTCAAACTGTTTTTTCTTAAGTCTTGTCTTAATCAGACTAAATATTTCAATATCTCTTTTCATATCCCTGAAGCTTAAAAAGTTCCCTGATGGCATATAGCTGCTGTTAAATTTTTTGCCCAGATCGTATTCTTCAATTATCTCATTTATATTCGGCAGGCTTACTGACACTCCTATGGGTACTTCGTTTTTTTCTACAATAAATATCAGTTCCTCAATTGCAATAGTCCTTATTCCCTGGCACAGGACATCGAATTCATCATCAGTCATAGCTGTAAACTGTGGATGGTTTCCTGCCCCCCATATGGGATTGTATAAGTTCTTTATTGTACTTATCTCTTCTTCAAGCCTTCCAAAATCAATATTTCTGAATTTGAAGTCATCAAACCTGTCGCCTTTGCCCTGCCTGTTGAATCTTTCAGTTATTCTGCCCATCATATTTTCTATTCTGCTTAAGTAGCCATTTGAAAGAGAATCATCGGTATTCATGCTGAACCAGTCATTTTCCTTCTTAAATCCGAACTTTTCGAAATAGTCAGCATAATATGGGGCATTATAAGGTTCCATAAAATAAGGTTTTTTATCAAAACCATCTACAAGAAGCCCGACCTCGCCATTTGCATTAAATTTTGCCGGACCGGTTACATATGCTACCCCGAGTTCTTTTAAATAATCAACTGCAGTCTGCAATATCTGCCTGGCGACGGCCTCATCTTCAATACACTCAAAATGTCCGACCCATCCGGTTTTAACTCCGTGTGTTTTGCTGTAATTATAATCAGTAAAAGCCATTATTCTTCCTACAGGCTTATTGTCCATGTAAAATCCGAAGAATTTTATTCTTGTATGATTAAAAAACGGATTTCTCGGAACAAGAAAAGACAGAGCCGTCTTATTCGGATTAAGGTCTGATATCTCCTGAAGAAAAATTGGAAATACTTTTTTTGATTCAGAGCTGAAATACCATTTGATAAAGTATGGTATTGAGACGAATTTTTTCAGGGTGTTTAAATTAACAGAATTAGAGGTATTGGGGATATATTCACCCAGATCTTTAATGTAGATTTTTTTTAACAAAACTTTAGCCTGTCAGCCTTTTCTTATAGGCGGTGATAAAAAAATGATAATACCCAATGTTAAATGCTATTTAATATTTAAGTCAAGGAGAATCTCTTTTTATGTAACAGCCATTTAGAAATGCCCTCTTGTTAGCCAGGTAGAAATGTCCTCTTATTAGCCAATCATAAATTCACTCTTGCTGACCCGGAAAATGGCTCACATATTATTTTATTGACATAATTAATAAATAGTTATAATATAAGTTAAATAATTTTTACTTATATATTTATCATCATACAGAAAGCAGCCTATTTAAATGTTGCCTGAATGGATAGATAAAAGATACGAAATTTTGTGGGAGTCATTTAAATCAAATCCTTTTCGCCTTGAAGATGCCCTAAGGGAACTAAGCAAAGGCATAAATGAAATAAAAGATGCAAAAGATGAAGTAATCGTAATTCTATCCGAACTGAGAAAAGAAGGAATGATTTCGGTAGCATTCGATCCTGAAGATGCAAGGCGAAGAATTTATAAATTAAGAAGCAAAACAGAAGTAATTTCAGACACGCTTTCTTTTGATAAAAAAAAATTGACAAGAAGTGAAATCGAAAGAATATTAAAATCTGCCGCAGATCTGATAAGGACAAGGGTAGATTATTCTTTCATTCTGGTGCTTCTCTTTTATAAGCGCATAAGCGATAAATGGAAAATGGAATACCAGGCAGCCTATGATGACGCTATTACAGGTGGATTAAGCAGTGAAGAAGCAAAAGAAGAGGCTGAAAATTCTGTTTACCATGATTTCAATATTCCTGAAGAATATTTATGGGATAGTTTAAGGAAAAAAGATCCTGCAAGGATTCCGGAAAACTTTTCCAAAGCCATGAAGGCAATCTCTGAAAATAATCCTGATCTAAAAAGCGTATTTGAGAATATTGATTTCGTCCAGTTTACTACAAGCAGAGAAAACACAGAAGTACTAAGACAACTGATTGAATTATTCAGTGAGAAATCTCTCCATAATGTCTCCCCTGATATTCTTGGAGATGCTTATGAATGGATATTAAAGTATTTTGCTCCCCAGAAGGCAAAAGAAGGTGAAGTATATACAGCAAGAGAAGTAATAAGGTTAATAGTGGAAATACTGGATCCAAAACCGGAGCAGAGTATTTATGATCCTACATGTGGCTCAGGCGGAATGCTTATATCCGCGTTCAAACACATAAAAGATGTTTTTGGCCAGGACGCAGCCAATAAGCTGTTTTTGTATGGACAGGAAGCCAACCATAGAACATTGGCACTTGCAAAAATGAATTTAAATATTCATGACATAAGAAATGCAAACATCATATATGGAGACACTTTAAGTTCTCCAAAATTTAAAAATGAATCGGGGGAAACCAAAACTTTTGACATTGTTATTGCAAATCCTCCATGGAATCAGGATGGTTATGATGAGGAAGTTTTAAAAAAAGCAGAACATTGGTCGAAAAGATTCGAATTTGGTTTTCCTCCCAGACAATCAGCAGACTGGGCATGGATAGAGCATATGATTGCATCTGCAAAGGATGAAACCGGCAGAGTCGGAGTTGTAATCGATAATGGCTGTCTGTTTAGAGGCGGAAAAGAAAAAACCATAAGGACAAAAATTGTAGAAAGAGACCTGATAGAAACAATAATACTTTTACCTGAAAAACTTTTTTATAATACAGGCGCACCCGGGACAGTAATAATTTTAAATAAAAACAAACCTGAATTTAAAAAAGAAAAAATCCAGTTTATAAACGCAAGTGATGAATTTGAAGTTCATCCGGAAATCAGAAAATTAAATCTTCTTGGTGACAAAAATATTAAAAAAATATCAGATGCGTACAAAGGCAAAGATGAAATAAGAGGTTTTTCCCATCTTATTGAAAAAGAAAAGATAGCAAAAAATGATTTTAATCTTAATGTAACACTTTATGTATTTCCGGAAGAAGAAGATGAAGAAATCAATATTGCTCAGGAATGGGAAGAGATTGCCTTAATCAATAAAAAAATTTCTCTTACAGAAGATAAAATTGGGAAATATCTTGAAGAGTTAAAAATAAAAGATGTTTAAACCTAATTTCAAGTATACTAATAAAATAGTAAATAATCTTATAAAAGTATCAGTTGCAAGAGAGCTGATAATGAATTCTCCTTTTATTCCAAAATGGGAAATAACTCTAAGGCGTGAAGCTATCATAAAAAATACGCATTCTTCTACTGCAATTGAGGGTAATAAATTATCGCTTGAACAGGTTAGCGAACTTTTACATGGCAGAGAAGTCATGGCATCCAGAAAAGACAGGCAAGAAGTATTAAACTATCTGAATGTATTAGAAAAACTTGGAGAATTAACTGAAAATGATAGTATTACCGAAAAAAATATTCTCTCCATCCATAAACTGATTACAAGCAAAACTCTTGAAAATGATATAGATTGTGGCAGATACAGGGACAGATATGTTGTAGTGGGGAACAGATTCACAAACGAAATTTCTTTCAAGCCTCCGCAAAATAGTGAAGTTCCCGATTTGATGAAGGATTTAATTGAATGGTTTAATTCTGAAACAGTAAAAGAACTGGATCCGGTAATTGAAGCAGGAATTGCCCATTATGAATTTGTAAGGATACACCCCTTTGTAGACGGCAATGGAAGAACAGCAAGAGTCCTGGCTGCCCTGATACTTTATCAAAGAAGTTTTGATACCAAACAGTTTTTCTGTCTCGATGATTATTATGACTCTGACAGGTCTGCATATTATATAGCTTTGCAAAGCGTAAATCAGAAGACACTTGATCTGACTTCCTGGCTTGAATACTTCACAGACGGAGTAACAATAAGCATGGATGCAGTCAGACAAAGAATTATCAGACTTAGCAGTGAAAGGCTAATAAAAGCAAAAAGAGGGCAGATTGCATTAACGGAAAGACAGATGAGAATTATTGAGTTTATTAATCAAAATGGAAAAATAGCCAACAAAAATGTCAGAGAAATGTTTAAAATTTCAGATCGTGCTGCATTAAAAGAACTTAGAAAATTAATTGATATGAAAGTGATAAAATCGGATGGAGAAGGCAGGAATTTAAGCTATATTCTTTTAAGAACTTAACAGTGATGTATCAGATGGTTCGGGATTAGGTTCGGGATTAGGTTCGTGATTAGGTTTCTTATAAAGTTAAGAGAATTTTTATGAAGCTCAAATAAGGGTTTATGGGAATAAGTTTTATTTATTTGGATTAAAAGATTTTAAAAAAATGATGGAAGAAACAAATAACAATAATTTTCCCAGGGAATGGGAAATAGTTAATTTAAATGATGATGATTATTTTAAAATTGTTATGGGTCAGTCACCTCCTTCATCGACTTATAACTATGATAAAAGCGGGCTACCTTTTCTACAGGGGAAAGCGGAGTTTGGAAGTAAATTTCCAGATCCATTTTTATATTGTTCCAAACCTATCAAAATAGCTAAAAAAGATAGTATTTTGCTTTCAGTCAGAGCACCAGTAGGTGATGTCAATATTGCAAATAGTAAAACATGTATTGGCAGAGGGCTTCTAGCCATAGAGACGAACAAAATAAAATTAAACAATATTTTTATTTTTTACTATTTAAATTTTATAAAAAAACAAATTAACTCTTTTTCTTCTGGTTCGACTTTTAAATCAATAACAAAGAATGACTTAAAAAGAATAAAAATATTTATTCCTGATTTAATTGAGCAGGAAAAAATAGCAGAAATTTTATCGACTGTTGATAACTTAATTGAAGAAACAGACGTATCAATTTTAAAAACCGAGAGGTTAAAAAAAGGGCTGATGCAAAAACTTTTAACCAAAGGAATTGGACATAAAGAATTTAAAAAAACAGATATTGGCTTAATCCCCAGGGAATGGGAAATTTCAGAAATAAAAAATATTAGCGATGTTTTTACAGGCAAAACTCCTCCTACATCAAAAAAAATATATTGGAATGGAGATATCCCATTTATAACACCAGAAGATATGACTGGCTATAAGTATGTTGTTAAGACTAAAAGGAATGTGACAGAAGCAGGAGCCAGGAAAGGAAGTAAAATCTTATTAAAAAATACAATAATAGTAGTTTGTATAGGTTCTACTATAGGAAAGATCTCTATTATAAGACAAAAGAGTATTGTCAATCAGCAAATAAATGCTGTTGTTTGTAAAGAGAATGTATTTTGTGAGTATGTCTATTATGCAATTTTATTCAGAACTTCATTATTAAAGAATCAGTCTGGGATAGCGGCAGTACCAATAATTAAAAAATCTTTATTTGAAATATTTAAAATTCCTATACCTGGAAAATTTTCTGAGCAAGAAAAAATAGCAGAAATTTTATCGACTGTTGATATGCGTCTCCAGTTATTTAAAGAAAAAAAACAAAAGCTGCAAAGAATAAAGAAAGGGTTAATGAATAACCTTTTAACCGGAAAAATAAGAGTAAAGGCTTAAATATAAATGGCATCTTATGAAAAATCCCTGGTTGAAGATTATATAATTGAAAAACTCACGGAAAAAGGCTGGAAATTTGTTGAAGCAGACAAGCTTGAGAGAGTAAATTATGACGAACCCCTGCTCATTGCGCCATTGTCAAGAAATATAAAATCAATTAATAAAGAAACTGTTATCAGCGATGAAGATATAAATAAAATTATTAATGTTCTCAGACTTACCGGGACTGGTGTAGAAGGTGCTAAATCTATTCTTAATTATTATAGATTTGGGATACCTATAAAGCCTGAAACGGAAAAAACAGTAAAGTATATAAAATTATTTGATTTTCAAAATATTCAAAATAACGAGTTTATTGTATCAAGGCAGGTTTACTATCATGGAAGAGAATTCATACGAACAGATATCATTCTTTACATCAATGGCATTCCAATTGTAAATATAGAATGCAAAAACCCTTTGATATTGTCTGAAAGCTGGTATGAAGCATACAGGCAAATTAATGATTATAAAAAAAATGTTCCTGAATTATATAAATATTTGCAATTAGGAATTGCTGCCGATGATGACGCATATTACTTTCCAATAACAATCTGGAAAGATGAAGTGCTGATAAATAGCTGGAAACATGAAAAAAAGAACTCCATGGATTCAATAGTTGAAATGCTTTCGCGTGATACCCTGCTTGATATTTTACAGAACTATATTTTTTTCAGAACTGAAAGAGAAGAATCAGGTAAAATAATATGTCGATATATGCAATACAGCGCTTCAGATAAAATTGTAAAAAGAGTCAGTGGAAATTTAAGCGGAGTTGAAGAAAAGAACAAAGGCCTTATATGGCATTGGCAGGGCAGTGGAAAAACTTTTACAATGATTTTTGCTGCCAATAAACTTTATTATCTGGAAAAACTGGAAAATCCAACAATCTTCTTTATTGTTGACAGAGTGGAACTGGAAAGGCAGCTGACAGATGAATTTGGCTTTCTGGATATTGGCAAACCGGAGGTTATAGACAGTGTATCTACGCTGAAAAGAGTTTTAAAATATGATGATTATAGTGGGAAGAGGGGCTTGTTTATAACACTGATACACAAATTCAAACCCGAAGATTTTAATACTTTACAAAAAGAACTTGAAGCTGTTTCAAAAAACAAAGAATCAATAATGAACAGGAAAAATGTTATTGTATTTATCGATGAGGGACATAGGACGCAATATGGTTTGCTTGCGGCACAGGTGAAAAGTATTTTTAGGAATGCATTTTTCTTTGCATTTACAGGAACCCCTATATCCAAAAAAGAAAAGGATACTTATCTGGAATTTAGCTATCCTCCCGAAGAGCTGTATCTTGATAAATATTTTATTGCGGATTCGATAAACGATAAATTTACTGTAAGAATAATTTATCAGCCAAGACTTATCGAAAAAGCTCATTTAAAAAAACAACTGCTTGAAAGTTTTCTGAATTCGGAGCTTGAAGAGCTTCCGGAAAAAATAAGCGAAATGGTTGAAGAAAGCGTTAAGGAGAAATTAGATTCAATTAAAGTTATTCTGGAAAGCAGGAAACGCATAAGCATGATTGCAAAAGACATTGCTGAGCATTTTAAGGAAAACACTGATGGAAAATTCAAAGCTATTATTGTTGCTGCCAGCAGAATTGCATGTAACAGATACAAAGAGGAATTGGATAAATATTTACCACAGAAATATTCTGAAATCGTAATGACCTATGAAGGCATATATAATAAAGAGCTGGCTGAAAGAGTCGCCGAAGCAAATATCAGATTTGGTACAAAAAGCTCCGGAGATATTAATAAGGAAATAATTGATAAATATAAAGACGAACAATATCCAAAAATATTGATTGTTACCGACATGTTGCTTACGGGATTCAATGTTCCTGAACTCCAGGTGATGTATCTGGACAAGCCTCTTAAGGAGCACAGACTTCTTCAGGCAATTGCAAGAACCAACAGACCTTATAAAAATATAAAGGAGGAAGGGATAATTATTGATTATGTCGGAGTATTAAAGGAACTTAAAAAAGCTTTTAGCATTTATAATGAAGAAGATATAAAGTGCTCGCTTTTCAGCTTGCAAAATATTGAACAGGAATTTATTGAACTTATTAATAAGATCTTAAAAATATTTGAGGGTTTAAATAAAAATTATGATAGAAACACCTTATTGAACACAGTTGAGTTAATATCTATCGATAAAAAAAATGAAAGAGAATTTATAGATGATTATAAAAAGTTAAGAAAAATGTTTGAGATGCTTGGTCCAAAAGAGATAAAAGTAGAATATTTTAAAGATTATAAATGGATTTCTGCCATTTATATTTATTATATGAGAACGGTAAATCAGAAACCACCCATTGACCACTATGTAGAAAAGTATTTTGAAAGAACTATTAAATTTATCCATGAATCAACCGAAATAAAAGAATTGGAAACCAGTCTTCCCAAAATATGCTTTGATGAAAAGTATTTTGAAGAGTTTGATAAAAAAGTAACAAACCAAAAAGAAAAAGCTGCAAATTTACTTTTTGCATTAAATAAAATGGTTCTTGTTGAAAGACATAAAAATCCTATTTATGAATCTTTAGCTGAAAGAGTAGAAAGGCTTCTTGAATTATGGAAAGAAAAAACCAAGGACTACAAGAAGATCTATGCTGAAGGCAAAGAAATAATCAGCGAAATAAAAAAACTTGGCAATAGGCAAAAAAGTGCAGATCTTTCAAACCTTGAATATTCGCTTTTGCTTGTTTTGGAAGAACAATTCGGTAAAAATGATGTATTTTTAAAACAAATAAAAAATATTTCAAAAAATATTGAAAAATTACTTTTCCCAGGATGGTTAAATCAACCAACTGAAGTTAAAAAAATCGAGAGAGAAATAAGGAAATTCTCCTTAAAAATAAAAAAAGAGTATGGGCTTTCTATGGGAAAAATGAATGAATTATTTAAAATGTTAATGGAAAAAGTTACAAATTATGGAATTAAATAATTATTTTTATGAGTCCATGAAGCAAGAAGAAGTAATAATGATATTACTAGTAATAAATTAATGAAAATTAAAAAGGAAAATATAATTGAAAATATAGTAGAGAAACTTGAGCTTGTACCTCTTGAAGGCGAAGAGGGGCTTTACTTTGAAGCATATCGTTCAGAAGAATTCGTTGATAAAAACAGCCTGCCTCAAAGATATGGTGCAGAAAGATGTTTTTATACGTCAATATATTATCTGATTACTACTGAAAATTATTCACATCTTCACAAGGTAAAATCTGATGAAATATTTCATTTCTATCTTGGTGATCCCGTTGAAATGCTCAATCTTTTTCCTGACGGAAGCTTTAAAAAGATAATACTGGGACAGAATATCCTGGGCGGAGAGAAACTACAGTATCTTGTCCCACTTGATGTGTGGCAGGGCGCGAGACTGAAAAAAGGCGGCAGTTTTGCTCTTCTGGGAACAACCGTATCGCCAGGCTTTGAGTTTGAGGATTTTATATCTGCTGCAAAATATAGAGATGAAATAATGCAAAAATATGTTAATATTAAGTCTCAGATTATAGATTATTTTTAATAATTTATTTTGGCAGCTCTTCAGGAGATTATATAAGTAAAAATTAATTTTACGTATATGAATTAAATAAAATATGGCAGAAAAAACCAGTAAAAACACTTTAATTGTGGCGGAATGCAGTTTTGAGTATTCAAGTAGCCCGGTAGATATAATAGCCAGAGGACAGGCAAGAGCTGAGGTCAGCGAAGAAGAAATAATTATCTTTGAGAAACTGAAACAGCCATATATTTTTAAGCTCACAGACATTTCAAAAATAATACCTTCGAATTATAAAATAATTATCAGATTATCGCCCAACGGAGAAATCAGATTAAGCGAGCTGGGATATAATTTTGAAGATTTTTTAAGAATACTTATAAAATCAAGAAACATGCTGATTTCAAAATACCTGCTTATGAATGAAGAGGTTATAAGAAAAGATATCAAAGCGCACTGCGAGTTCTCGTATCCAGATTCATCAGAAACAATAAATGATGAATGTGAAGTGATAGTTTACAAGACAGGTCTTGCTATACATCCTGAATATAATGAATTGCTCAGAATACCATATTGTGAGATAAGTGATATATCTGAAATTGACTACGGCATTTCAGTAACCAGTGAAGACAATATAAAAGTCAGGCTTAATCAGTTTGGCTATGAGCTTGATTCTTTTAAAAAATGTCTTTTTGACGCAATAGAAGAGCTTAATCTTTTTGCCCAGGAATTTGTAAGAAGTCTTGATCCTTATGCAGATAGTATTTCCTTAAGAAAGATTGCAGGAATGTTTCTGGATGGGAAAGCTGCCATGAAACAGGATATTGATAAGTATTCCGGAAAAGTCTGGGAAGGATTGGAGAAGCTTATTGATAAATCAGACTTAAAAGAAGAGTATAAATATCTTAAAACCCTGGCTGTTACTGATAAAATAGCCATCGGCCTGAAGCAGGGGCTCATGGGGGAACTGACTGACGATTATTTGTGGTTTCTGATACCAGCGTGCAG
>DMWH01000168.1 GCA_003483345.1 Clostridiales bacterium
GTTTGCATCCAATAATTCTTTTATGAAGCTTTCAATTATATCACTTAAATTTGACATTCCGCACCTCCTTACTTGTCTATAGTATGTCTTCAACTGTCTTTGACTTTGACTTTCTTTGACCTTGAACTTATTTTAACACTATTAAAAATAAAATGCAAGGGGTTTTTTGAAAAAAATAACATTTAAAGCAAAGTATACAGTAACAAAGCATATTATTGGACATAAAATACTGTAAGCAAATAATTCTTATAGAGGTGATTATATAATGTATGGCGTTCATACTCATGGATTTGAAGGTCCTACAACCATAAATGACAATCATAGACACTTTTACGAAGGAATATCTTCTGCAGACCCTAATATTCCGGGGCACGTTCACAATATAGCTGCAGTAACGACATTTACCAACGGCCACACCCACAGATTCAGCGTAAACACTGCACCGGCAATCCCCGTAAATCACGGCCATATTCACACCTATATAGGCACAACGACCTATAACGACGGGCATGTTCATTACTTCAGGGGGAACACCTCAATTTTTTAGTAAAAATAATAATCGGCATCATTTAAAAATGAAGCCGATTATTTTGTGTATTCCATTATGCATTGTTTCTATCCTGAGTCAGTGAATTATAATCCAAATAACAATTGTGCCATGAGGGGCAGAATAAGCCATTTTGTCCTTCAAGTCTCAATTTGGCCTCATTAAAATCTTGGGTGGTTGGCAGCATAACAGGGTCTCCGGGCATCCAGTTGGCAGGCGTATAAACATTGTAAGCTTCCGTCAGCTGGAGGGAGTCAATAATTCTTAAAATTTCATATGTATTTCTGCCGCAAGAAACCGGATAGGTCAATATGGCTTTTATCCTTCCTTCGGGACCGATAATAAAAACATCCCTTACACTTTCTTCATAGATCCTGTCAGGATTAACCATTCCATACAAAACTGCTATTTCGGCATTCCTATCCTCCAATAGAGGAAATGGAATTGATACTCCGTAGGTATACAAAATATCCATTTTCCACTCTATATTTGCAAAATTGTTATCTATGGTCACAACCAATATTTGAACATTCCTTTTGGCGAATTCATCATAATGGGCGGCGAAGGCCAAAAGAGAAGAGGTTGATGTAGCGGCAAAATTTCCGGGCTCACTAATAATTACCACCCATTTACCCCTGTATTGAGACAAGGTTACAACACCTTCCGTAGAAAGCGCAGTAAAATCAGGAGCTATTCTTCCTATCGTCAAACAATAGTTTCTTTGATTTACGCTGACACTCATAATATCCTAACGGCATATTCAATAATAAATATGCCTCTCCTTTCTTTACTCTTATGCCCCATATTATATGCAATCCAATGTAATTTGGTGAGTATCCTTTTCCTTTAGTTTCCTGCTCTTAATTTTAATTTGCCACTCTGTTGTATAAATAGAATCCCTAATATTATAAATCCGATTAAATCCTGCTTTACATCAGCAGTAATTAAAAGCAAAGCTCCAACTAGCGTAATTGCTCTTAGTATCAACGGTACTTTCTTTTTTACATACCCTTCAACGGCTATTCCTATCATTAAAACCCCAATAGTTGATGTAACGGCAATTCTTAATGCAACAGGCAATGTTGTATTAATTAGCAGCAATTCTCTGTTATATACAAACATATAAGGAATTATGAAACCTGCAAGTGCTAACTTAACAGATTGAACTCCGGTTTTCATAGGGTCCCCTCCGGATAAACCTGCTGCAGCAAAAGCTGCCAGTGCAACCGGTGGAGTTAAATTGGCAAACATTGCAAAATAGAATACAAATAAATGCGAAACAATTTCAGGTATACCTAATTGTACTAAGGCCGGTGCTGCAATTGTAGCAGTAATAATATAAGCCGGAATACTCGGTAATCCCATACCAAGAATCATACAAGTAATCATTGTAAATACTAAGGTTGCCAGTATACTTTTGCCACCCATCAGTATTATTGCATTTGCCATATTCAATCCAAAACCGGTTATAGCTGTAACAGCGATTATAATGCCAACTATTGAACAAGCTATTGCAACCGATACTGTTCCTTTTGCTCCTGCCGCAAAGGCATCTAATATATCTTTTAAATTCATTCTTGTGTTTTTCCTGAACATGCTCACGACAATTGTTGCAATAATAGATACCACAGCGGAATAAATTACTGTTTTTCCACTGAATATAAGCATATATACTAGAATAATTATTGGTATAACAAGATGTCCACATTCTTTCATCACTTTGCCCACCTTCGGACAATCTTCTTTAGGTATTCCGGTTAAACCTTCCTTAAGAGCTCTTAAATGAACTTGTATTAAAATACCCACATAATATAATATAGCCGGTATTGCAGCATGAACTATTATTTGACTATATTTCATTCCGATTATTTCAGCCATGATAAAGGCTGCTGCACCCATGACAGGCGGCAATACTTGACCGCCGACTGATGCCGTTGCTTCTACCGAACCGGCAAATTCTCGAGAGTATCCTACTTTCTTCATCAATGGAATTGTGAAGGTTCCGGTCGTAACTACATTTGCAATAGCTGAACCATTGATACTTCCCAAAAAAGCACTGGCAATAACTGCTACCTTTGCCGGACCGCCTTTGGATGAACCTGCTAATGCTAATGCAATATCATTAAAAAATTTACCCATACCGGATTTATTCATTACTTCCCCAAATAGAATAAATAAAAATATATAGCTGGAAGATACTCCTACGGAAGTTCCATATATTCCATCAGTACTGACAAAAAACTGATTAACCAGGGATTTCCATTCATATCCTCTATGTGCAAAGATACCCGGCAGATTCTTTCCGAATAAACCGTATATAATAAATAAAGTTGCTAGAATTGTAAGAGGCCAACCGGATATTCTTCTTGAAACATCCATTACCATTAATACTAATAATGTGCCTACTATCATATCCAAATTATTAATAACTCCTGCTCGTGAAATTATATTAGGATAATCAACCCACATATATAATGTTATTCCCAATGATAATACAGCTAAGAATAAATCATATTTGGGCACTTTTTTTAAACTTGCTTTATTATTAAATCGGTACATTAAAAAAGATAAAAATAACATCATACTGACATGTAGTGATCTATGTTTTAGTGTAGCAGGTGCACCAAACATAGACGTATAGATATGATATATAGAAATAATAACACATGACCAATATACTATATTGGTTAAAATTTCGCTGTCAAACTTTCTGGTTTTTTGTTCTTTATCATACTTTTCAATAATTTCTATATGTTCTTGGTCAAGTACATTGTCAGTTTTTATTTCATCCATAATTTCACCCTTTCTTTTACTTTTAATTCTAAAAATTCATGATGAGGCAACTCACTCCCTCTTACAATTACCTCATCATTCACACTGATATACTCTAATGCTGACTTAGAATTAATCCAAACAATGCTCGAAAACTCTTCATTAATCCGGTCCATAATTATAATTCCATTATCATCTATTGTAACTACCCCTTTATTATTGGGTATTCCCGCTCCAAAACCGGCTACGGTTATTCTTTTTAATAATAATTTATTAGTATCATTAATAATATAATCCTCAGTCCATGGTATATGCTCAAATGAATGAATCCATCCACAGGTTATTCCATAAGGGAATTCCACAATTTCAGAAAGATATATTTCACCTGTCTTCTGATTTGTTATTGTGAGTATTTTTACATATCCCGGTTTTAAAATGAGCAATAATACGAAAATTAGTAAAATAAAAATAATAAATAGTTTAAAAGGAGAAGCTCCTCTCCGATTCTTCTCCTTTTTATCCCCTCTCATTATTTGATGATTCCTACTTCCTTATAGTATTTCTCAGCTCCCGGATGGAATGGAATATTAACACCTATTTGAGAATTTTCTAGAGATATGTGCTTATCTGCTGTACTGTGAGAAGCCTTTATATCATTAATATTTTCAAATATCCCCTTAGTTATATCATACACCACTTCTTCCGGAAGTTCGTCACGAACTAATAATATATTTCTAACGGTTACTGTGTTTACATCCGTTTCTGTTTCATATGTTTCCTTAGGTATTATTTCAGGTACGAAGAATGAATATTTTTCGATTAGATTTTTTGCTCCTTCACCTTCAATCGGTATTATTACGATTTCATGTGTTGTCCCTAATTCCATTATAGTAGCATTCGGTATTCCACTGGTAACAAAGGCAGCATCTATTAAATTATTTTTCATCTGGTCAATAGCCTCTCCATAATTCAAATAGTCAACTGTAGAATCTTCATAAGTCATACCGTGTGCCTCATACATCATTCTCGCATTCAATTCTACTCCGGAGTTTGGCGCCCCGATACCTACTTTCTTACCCTTTAAATCTTCAAATTTTGTAATACCGGAGTCCTTTGTCGTAACTAATTGAACATAATTTGGGTATAATCCCATTAAGCATCTTAAATTATTTTTTGGCTCCTTCCCTTCAAAAGCGCCAGAGCCTTCATACGCCTGCGCAACTGCATCAGCCATGGTAATAGCTAAATCTGCTTTTCCTTCTAATATTAGATTAATATTCTCTGCTGATGCACCTGTTGACTGGGCAGAAGATTTGTATCCGAGTTTGTTCTTAAGTACATTTGAAAATGCGCCGCCAATAGGATAGTATAATCCGCTTGTTGGTCCTGTAGCTACTGTGATAAAATAATCATCCTTATTTATGCTTTCGTCAGGTGCAGTATCAGTATCACTAGGTGCAGTCGGTGGGCTGGTGCTGCTGCAAGCAGATAATAATAATACTACAATAATTAACATTGATACAAATATTGTAAATTTCTTTTTCATAAAAACCCTCCTGTTTTTTTATAATACAATTATCTGTTATGCATACTCCATGCCAATTAAATCCTGTAATACAAGTAAGCGTTTGCAAAATCTTCAATTATTATATATTTTATAAAACAGGAAATGTTTTCCGATGCGGCAAAAATTTCCTACCTTAAATCATATTCANNTTCATTTATCTTATTTCTCAAACCTCTTTCACTTATTCCTAACATCCTAGCTGTTTCATTGCGTTTACCTTGATTAATTTTCAAAGCAGCCTCTATAACCTACTTTTCAATGGATTTAAGCGACAAGCCATACAGATTATCCAAATCTATGATTGAATTTATTTTTACTTCATTTGGTATGAAATCTTCTTTTATATCCCCATCTTCTGACAGCAATACAGCCCTTTCAATTATATTGGATAATTCCCTTACATTACCGGGATAAGAATAGCTCAGCAACATTCTCTCTGCTTCGGAAGATAGTTTTCTAACGTTTTTACCGAATTTTTTATTATATAATTTAATAAAATGTTCAAACAAAAGAGGTAAGTCTTCCCTTCTGGACCTTAAAAGCGATAAATTTATATTGATAACGTTTAAACGATAATACAAATCCAGCCTAAAGTTGTTATTTTCAATTAATTCCAATAAATTTTTATTGGTAGCCGCAATAATTCTTGCTTCTAATTTTATTATTTCATTGCTGCCGACCGGAGAAAATTCTTTTTGTTCAATTACTCTAAGCAGCTTTGATTGTAGATTTAAACTCATATCGCCTATTTCGTCCAATAGAATAGTACCTTTGCCTGCATATTCTAATTTCCCTGTCTTATCCCGGTCAGCACCTGTAAATGCACCTTTCTTATGTCCAAATAATTCACTTTCAAGTAATCCTTCCGGAATTGCAGCACAATTGATTTCCACGAATCTTTCTCTGCTATATTTCCCGCTATAATGGATTGCCCTTGCCACCAGACCTTTACCTGTCCCACTTTCACCGGTTATTAATACATTAACATCAACATCTTTTATTTTCTCAATTAATTCAAATAACTTTAACATTTCTTTACTCTTACCGATTATACCTTTATATGAATATTTCTCTCTTAATTGATTGTTTAATTCATTGACCTTATTGAACAGACCTTGATATTCTAAGGCTTGTTTAATAGTAATAACCAATTCATCAATATTTAAAGGTTTCGTAAGATAGGTATAGGCTCCAATTTTCATAGCTTCTACTGAAGACTCAATTGTACCGTAAGCTGTCATCATTATAACAACAATATTCTTATTTATGTTTTTTATCTCTTTTAAAATATCTATCCCATTAATATTTCCTATCTTTAAATCAAGCAAAACCAAATTGATATTATCATTTTTTATGATTTCCACACCTTTATCGGGATTGGTTTCAGAAAATATGGTATAATCATCTTCCAGTGCATATGTTAATGAAGTACAAATGTTTTTCTCATCATCAATAATTAATATTTTTTCCTTCATACATTTATGTCTCCTTTACCCTTTCTTTTAATTGAAATCTTAGTACAATTTTTGTGTATTCATTTTTTCTGCTGTGTATTGATATAGTGGCATTATTTCTTTCAATTATTTGTCGAGATATTGGTAGCCCCAACCCGCTTCCCTTATCCTTTGTGGTATAGAAAATTTCAAAAGCTTTTTGTAATTCTTTTTCATCCATTCCAATACCATTATCCAAAAATACTACAATAATTTCATCATCATTCTTATAGCCGTTAATATCGATTTCCCCATGATAATCGTTAGATTGTCTTTGTATAATTGCCTCGTATGAATTTAATAATAAGTTGATTATCACTTGTCTAATTTGATTTTTGTCTCCTAATACAATCAGCTCTTCGTTTATATTTACATTAACATTAATATTACTTTTATCAAAAACATGCTCTAACATTGCAACACTGGAATCTATAACATCCCTTAGATCAAAATAAATGATAGTTTCACTTCTGGACTTGGAATAATCTATAAGATTATCTATAAGCTTATTAACTCTATGTAATTCATCCGGAACGATTTTAACTAAATCCTCTCTAAACTTTGGATTGTCAAATTTATGCGGCAATAGTTCAACCAATGTTTTTATTGCTGTTATCGGGTTTCTTATTTCATGAGCTATACCTGCTATTACTTGAGTTAAAACTTCATTTTTTTCTTTTTCCATAACTTGTTCTTTCAAAATTGTTTCTTCCGTTATGTCTTCAATAGTAATTATAATTCCTCTTAACAATTTATTATAATCATATAGCGGATACATTACATACCTGCAAATAACCTCATGACCATCTTGAATGTATCTGAATTCTTTACATACATAAGAGCTATCGCCTTTAAATATTAAATCGACCTTTCCTTTCAGCATTAAATTTATAGGTTCAATATTATAAATGTTTTCTCCGATAGGTGCTTCGTTTAAAGATGCAATTTTCAAAGCTGAATCATTAAATGCAGATATTGTTCCATTGATATCAAAAACAACTATCCCTCTGGGGCTGCTATTACATATAAGATCTTTCAATTTTGCATTATTTTTCGTCTCGATTATTTGTGATTCTAATTCTAAATTAGTTTCTACTAACTCCTTTGTCTTTATTTTTATCTGTCTTTTTAAGCTTCTATTCCATATAAAAATCACTGACGTCAATGCAATACCTAATACAGCTCCTGTAATGCTAAGTCTCTTGATTTTATCCATTCTTTTTGATATACTGGCCGGACTGTTCTCTATCCAGTCAATATAAAGCTCTTCATACTCACCGCTTAATTTTTGTCTGCTTAATCCTAAATTTAATAAATTCAGAAGAAAGCTATTTCCATGCTTTACCCCGATTAAATACTCTACCGGTGTTGTATAGCTCTCAACTATTACATATTCTTCGGTGATATCATACTCAGTCATCAAGAATTCTATTGTATCTCTTACTCCTATTAAAAAATCAGCCCTTTCCATTAATAATAACTGAAAAGCATCTTCCTGATTAAATGCTACATTAAAGTTTACTCTTCTTAAATTTTCTAAAAAATTTAATTCTGTAGAATTCTTTTCAACACTTGCTACAAAATAAGAATCACTTAAGTTAGTTTGTACCATGTCTTTTTTATCCTCTCTAACAAGCATACAAACAAAACTTTGAACAACACTATCAGAATATTCGATAACGTTTTCAAGCCCAGTATCATATCTCAAACCCAATACCATGTCTATTTCATTATTTATTAGCTTTTCAATGCCGATTTCTTTATTCATTATTAAATATTCAATTTCTAAATCATAACTTTTGGCTATTGAATTAAGCAATGCAACATTAAAACCACCGAGCTCCCCATCCTCTATATATTGGAATGGCGGTATACTTGGATCTACTCCTACAGTTATAACCCTATCTAAATTCATTATTGACGAATATGCCACAGTTTGGTAGAATTGCATTAAAATCAGCGCTATCAGGCAGGTATTAAATATTCGTCTCATATTTATACTTCCCCTCTATTATCTATGTAATATTATTATATCACGACATAAAAAAAAATCCTACTACAGATATTTTTTTGATATTCATAGAGTGAATCATTTAATATTTATATTTTCAAAAACAGTCTTAAATGTATACTGAACTTAATAGCAGTAATATTATTTCAAATGAAATTTGGTTTAAATTAATAACTTGATTGTATTATAATATTATCGGATAAAATTTACTCTATACAAATATAGGAGGCATAAGATATGAACGCACAAAAATTTACTCAAAAATCATTGGAAGCAATTCAAGATGCACACATACTTGTTTTTAAAAACCAATAAATAGGTATTTGTGAGGTACTTTAAATGAATAATCCTTGGGAAGATATTAACTTGGAAGATTATGAAAAACATATGAGTTTAGACAGTGTGTTTCAGCTTCAAGCAATGAATCAAATGATGAAAGAACAATTTTATACATATCCGATAAAATCCATTATGATTTTTGGAATAGCGGGCGGAAACGGGTTAGAACATATTAATAACCAGGTTATCAATAAAGTTTATGGAATCGACATTAATGAAAAATATTTGAATACGTGCAAAAAACGATACCCGGAACTGGAAGGCATACTTGAAACACTTTGTAAAGATTTAACTCAAGACATAGAATTGCCATATGCAGATTTACTTGTGGCAAATCTCTTAATTGAGTATATTGGATATGAATACTTCCAAAAAGCGGTTAAGAAAGTAAACCCAAAATATGTGTCGTGTATTATTCAAGTCAATACAAATGATTCTTTTGTATCCGATTCTCCATATCTCCATGTATTTGACCGTTTAGATGAAATCCTCCACCCTGTGGAAGAAAGTGGGTTAGTTGAAGCTATGCGTAATATCAACTACAAAAAAGATAGGCTTCAAGAAAGAAAATTACCAAACGGGAAAAAATTTATAAGAATAGATTTTACTCGTTAAATTTGGCTTATTGCAAATATTATGAACATAATTTATTATAAAATCTTCAAATTTAGCTAATTAGTAAGAAAAACAAATCACTTAAAAGATAATAATAAATCTTTTAAGTGATTTTTTACAACAACTTTTTATTATTTAATAACTTTATTATAGTCGTACATGTCTTTAGTTTTCATTCGCTGCCTTGTATTCAGCTATAACTTTTTCAGCTAAGTTGTTCGGCATTTCTTCATATCTTAAGAATTCGACTTCAAAAGTACCTCTTGCTTGAGTCATGGACTTAAGCTCGATT
>DMWH01000228.1:0-527 GCA_003483345.1 Clostridiales bacterium
AAGGGTGATGCAACAGAGGCTGTAAATGCAACAAAGAGACTTATAACACAGGATGGTGTTTGTGCAATTATAGGTCCTAATGCCAGCGGTCAAGCAATAGCTATTTCCTCTGTTCTTGAAGAGTACAAGGTTCCTGACATTTCTACGGTTGGAACAAACCCAAAGGTAACAGTTAATGATGATGGTTCTGTAAAAGAATTTAATTTTAGAGTATGTTTTATAGACCCATATCAGGGTGCGGTAGCTGCAGGCTATGCATATGACAGATTGGGATTAAGAAATGCTGCGGTGCTTTATGACGTGGCAAGTGACTATTCACAAGGATTTACTGAATTTTTTGAGAAAACCTTTACTGAAAAAGGCGGAAAAATCGTGGCAAAAGAAGGTTTTAAGAGTGGAGACCAGGACTTCAGACCTCAACTCAGCAAAATTAATGGCGAAAATCCGGATATGATACTTATGCCTTACTATTATAAGGAAGTTGCGTTAAGTGCAAATCAGGCAAGAGAATTAGGAATTGATGCAGT
>DMWH01000228.1:644-1160 GCA_003483345.1 Clostridiales bacterium
GTAAAAATTACCGAATCTTTGACAAAAGTATCTGTAGAGGGCGTAACAGGAACTATTAAATTAAGTCCTGAAGACCACAACCCGATTGGAAAAGAAGCTGCAATTGTAAGGGTTGAAAAAGGAGATTATATATTCCAAGAAAAATACGGAGTACAATAGTCAATAGTATAGAAAACTAAATCAGGTAAAATAATGCACTGAGAGGACTGAATGAAGGCTGNNTGAGCTATAGAGTTCAGCAGCTTTATAATTTTCATTTTAAAGTGTTTAAAATACGTTTATTACCATATTAAGTTTCTTATAAAAAATTTATTTATAATCCTTTTTCCACTGTCAATTAAACATGTCGATTATATAATCGTAAAAAAATATTTTGTGTAAAAGAAGTACAAAAATATAAAAAATGTTAATTACAGTAGGTGAGAAAATGTATAAAATCGAAAGGGAAGAAGCTACAAAATTATTGATGAACTTAGTCAATATTGATAGTCCTTATTATAAGGAAGACAGAATAAT
>DMWH01000228.1:1172-7988 GCA_003483345.1 Clostridiales bacterium
ATGAGTCAAAAGTAACCGATTTTAGGGGCAAAAATGTTGTTGTTGTTTTAGAAGGCAATAACAGCGGGCCCGTAATATGTCTTAATGGTCATTTGGACACAGTTATGCTTTGTAAAGGATGGACAACCAATCCTAAGGGTGAATTGATAGGAGACAGACTGTATGGAGTCGGGGCTTTGGATATGAAGTCCGGCTGTGCAGCTGCTATGATTGTACTAAAGGCCTTTACCGAAAACCATAAGGATTTTAACGGGAAAATTATTGCAACCTTCGTATCTGTTGAAGAAGGCCCTTATGGTATTGGAACTAATGCCTTAATTGAAGACGGATATTTAAAAGATGTTGATTTTTCAATTATAACTGAGCCATCTGCAGGATTTACCGGGAAAGAATTTCCTGATATCTGTTTTGGAGCAAGAGGTGGATATGGTTTGGAAATTGAACTGTTCGGTAAATCCACACATGCAGCTACCCCTGAACTTGGGGTAAGTGCAGCAATTGATGCTGCAAAAGTAATTTGCGAATTGGAAAATGTAGAATTTATTGAGGACCCTCATCTTGGGAAGGGTTCAGTATGTGTGGTTGCGGTTGAAAGTGACGGAGGGGCTTGCAGTGTTCCCGATTATGCAATGATACGTTTATTTTGGCATATTGTATTAGGAGAAAATGAAGATACTATTACAAAAGAAATTGAAAAGGCCATAGANNGAAGGCTCAAGGGGATTTTTACCTTATACAATTACCGGAGAAGAGCCTATGACTAAAACTTTCATGAGTGCAATTGAGAAAGTATGCAACACAAAGCCGAGTATATCATATTTTCAAAGCATCGGAGATTTTAACTACTTAGGAACAAGATTAGGTGCACCGGCTGTTATTTTTGGTGCTGCCGGAGGCAACTTTCATGGAAGCGACGAATATGTAGAATTAGATTCAGTTGTAAAAACTGCAGAAGTTATTTACGCTTTTCTTGAAAAGGTATTGTGTTCATAAAATCAAAAAAAGTTTGTCTCATTTTCAATTTTTTCCTTGCATATTTTTAAATATGTGTTTATAATAATAAAAATGTTTATGACTTGGATACAAGTTATAAATATAAATTAAGGAGGATATAATGAATAAGAAATTGTTATTAATAATCAGTGTTCTGATGGTATTCACAATGATTTTTACTGCTTGCCAGAAGGCTGATACAAAAACACCATCTGAAGAAGACACAATCAAAATAGGTTGGATAGGCGGATTGACAGGTGATTTTGCTCCTTGGGGAACATGTGAAAGCAATGCTGCAAATCTGATAGCGGAGCAAACAAATGCCAATGGCGGTATTTTAGGCAAAAAGGTTGAAATAATAAGCTATGATACAAGAGGTGATGCTACTGAATCTGTAAATGCCGTAAAGAGGCTTATTACACAAGACAAAGTAATAGCTATATTGGGACCTAACACAAGCGGTCCTGCTATGTCAATAGCATCTGTGCTAAACGAACATAAGGTTCCGGACATAGCAACTGTTGCAACTAATCCTAAAGTAACAGTTCAAGATGATGGAACAGTAAATCCGTATAATTTTAGAATATGTTTTATTGATCCCTATCAAGGTGCTGTTGCTGCAGGATATGCAGTCGATAGGTTAGGATATACAAAAGGTGCAGTTCTTTATGATGTTTCCAGCGATGCTTCAGAAGCATTTTCGCAATACTTCCAGGAGACATTCATTGAAAAAGGCGGAGAGATAGTTGCAGTGGAAGGGTTTAAAGGAGGAGACGTAGACTTTAGACCACAGCTTAGCAAAATAAAGGAAGCAAATCCGGAAGTAATACTATTTCCATATAACTATAAAGACGTAGCATTAAGTGCTAATCAAGCAAGAGAGCTTGGAATTACAGCAACATTAATGGGTGGAGACGGATGGCCTTCGGAAGTTCTTATGGAGATGGCAGGAGATGCAGTTGAAGGAAGTTTTATAGTAAATCATTTGGATATAGCCGACCCTATAGTTAAAGAATTTACAGATCAATATGTGGAGAAATATAATATTAAACCTGAAATCAATGCATATTTAGTTCATGATGCATTCAAATTACTAGAGGCAGCTATTATAGATGCAAATAGTTTCGATACAGTAAAAATAACAGAATCCCTGACAAAAGTATCAGTTGAAGGATTAACCGGAACGATTAAATTAAGTGAAGAAGATCACAACCCAATCGGAAAACAAGCTGCTATTCAGGAAATTGTAAACAAAGAATATGTATTTAAAGAGAGATATAGCCCATATTAAAAACTTAATAACATTTGAGGTTACTTTACAGTAGCCTCAAATGTTGAATATAATGAAAAGCAGTATCAGGAGGTTATAAATGAACGTATTTTTACAACAGGTTGTAAATGGGTTATCAATTGGTAGTATATATGCCCTCATGTCAGTTGGCTATTCTCTTGTGTACAGTATAATGAATTTTTCTAATTTTGCACATGGCGGAGTTATTATGATAGGAGCGTATTTAGGATATTTTTGTCTGACTCAATTAGGAGTTCCTTTTATTCTTGCTATTATTATGACAGCAATTGGTGCAGGATTATTAGCAGTGTCAATCGAAAAAATAGTATACAGTCCTTTAAGAAAAAGAAATGCACCATCACTTTATTTTCTTATATCTGCTATGGGTGCTTCCATATTTTTAGAAAATATGGTAATAGCTTCTCCTATAGGACCTACATTCAGATCTTATCCGGCTATTTTTTCTACAACACCTATAATGATTGGAAATACAGCTTTAAGCCGTATTGACCTTTTAATGTTTATAATATCTCTCATAAGCTTAATATTACTAATATTTATAATTGAGAAAACTAAGGTAGGACTTTCGATAAGAGCAACAGCTTTCAGTATAAAGGGAAGTAAACTTATGGGTGTAAATGTAGACAAGGTTATATTTATAATTTTTTTATTGGGAGGATTGCTGGCAGGTATAGCAGGTATGCTTTTTGGCATGAAATACACAGTATATCCGCAAATGGGAGAAATAACGACAAAATCATTTATAGCTGCTGTTTTTGGCGGTCTCGGAAGTCTGCCCGGTGCGGTAATAGGTTCAATACTTCTTGGGCTGATTGAAACTATGTCTTCCGCATATATATCATCACAATACAGGGATTTAATCGCGTTTACTCTGTTAATATTTATACTCATTGTTAAACCTACGGGATTGATGGGTAAGTCCACGGAAGATAAGGCATAGGAGGTAATTATGGGCTTGGATTATGTAATAGGAATTTTAATTTTATCCGGTATAAATTTAATGACTGCCTTAGGTCTTTCGTTACTTACGGGTTTCACAGGTCTCTTTTCTTTTGGACATGCCGGATTTATTGCAATCGGAGCATATACTGCTACTACTATCACAATGAAGTATAATATTTTTCCGGAATCGATGCTTTGGTTACAATTCTATTTAGCATTGATAGTAGCAGGATTTGTATCTATGTTAGTCAGTTTGCTTATAGGAAAATTGACTTTAAATTTAAAAGGAGATTACTTTTGCATTGCAACTTTAGGTTTCGGAGAAGCAATAAGACTTATTCTTGATAATGTTTCATATTTCGGCGGAGCAAGAGGACTTCCAAATATACCAACAGTTGGTACTACTACATTAACTAATGTTATAATTATTGATACTATAGCCGTTATTTGTATAGTATTCATTATAAACTCAAGACATGGAAGGAATATGACCGCTATCAGAGAAGATGAATTAGCAGCTCAAACTATAGGAATAAATGTATTTAAATATAAAATGATATCCCTTGCAATAAGTGCTTTCTATGCAGGCATAGCAGGAGGTTTGCTGGCACATTATTTAGGATTTATTCAACCGATTATGTTTAAGCTGATTAAGTCAACTGAATTAACAATAATGGTTGTGTTTGGAGGTCTTGGAAGTGTATCAGGCACAGTTATAGGAACATTACTCTTAACCTTCTTGCCTGAAGTGCTAAGAAGCTTCTACAATTGGAGACTGGTTATATATGGTGCTGCAATAATAACAATTATGATAGCAAGACCGCAAGGTCTAATGGGTGGAAAAGAATTCAGGATTATAACATTCTTTAAAAAGATAGGACGTAAGGAGGAGGTAAAGTCATGAGTGTACTTTCTCTAAGAAATTTAACAAAGCAATTTGGCGGATTAACTGCTGTAGATAATGTGACATTTGATATTGAAGAAGGTGAGATTTTTGGCTTAATTGGACCGAACGGTGCAGGCAAAACAACCATATTTAATTTAATAACAGGAATTTACGAAATTACAAGCGGTGAAATTTTCTATTACGACAAAAAGATTGAAAATCTTAAACCTTTTCAAATAGCAAATATGGGAATTACAAGAACATTTCAAAATATAAGACTTTTTAAAAAGCTTACTGCTTATAATAATGTGCTTACAGCATGCCATAAATTAGGAGATTACAGTATTGCCGATTCCATTAAAAGAATTGGGAAATTTAAGAATCAAGAAAAGCTGTTAAACGATAAAACGACTGAGTTGTTAAAGTTAATGGGTTTATGGGACTACAAAGACATTGTTGCATCAAATTTACCTTATGGTCTGCAACGAAAGTTAGAGATTGCCAGGGCTTTGGCATTGGAGCCTAAACTTTTATTGCTTGATGAGCCTGCAGCAGGTATGAATCCTGAAGAAACAATACAACTGATGGAATTGATTAAGGAAATAAGAGATGAATTTAAGCTTACAGTGCTGGTAATCGAGCATCATATGGATTTGGTAATGGGTGTTTGCGACAGAATATTTGTCCTTAATTTCGGTATACCTCTGGCTCTTGGGACTCCGAAGGAAATTCAAGAAGATAAGAGAGTTGTTGAAGCTTATCTCGGAAAGGAGGAGGGTCATGCTTAGTGTTAAAAATCTAAATGTTTTTTATGGCGGAATTCATGCTCTCAAAGGAGTAACCATAGATGTTCAGGAAGGTCAGATAGTTTCAATCATAGGCTCAAACGGAGCAGGGAAATCTACACTTATAAATTCAATCAGCGGCATTGTAAAATATAAAGACGGAGAAATTATTTACAAGGGCGAAATGCTTTCAAAGCATGCTCATAAAATTGTTAAAGCAGGAATTTGTCAAGTACCTGAAGGAAGGGTAATTTTCGCAAATCTTACTGTAATGGAGAATTTGAATATGGGTGCTTTTTTGAGAACAGATAAAGACGGTATTCAAAAGGATTTGGAAAGAATATTTAAACTATTTCCCATATTGAAGGAAAGACAAAAACAAATGGCAGGAACTCTTTCGGGAGGAGAACAGCAGATGTTAGCAATGGGAAGAGGGCTTATGTCAAATCCTGAGCTAATACTACTTGATGAACCTTCATTAGGGCTTGCACCTTTATTGATAAATACTATATTTGATATTATAATTGAAATCAAAAAGATGGGAAAAACCATTCTTTTGGTAGAACAAAATGCATATAAGGCATTGTCTGTTGCAGATAAGGCATATGTTTTGGAGCAAGGTGCAATAGTAATGGAAGGACCTGCCTCAGATTTAATTAAAGATGAAAGAATACAGGAAGCATATTTAGGAAAGAAAAAATCAGAAGTTGATTAACCAAATTCAGTGTCATTTTTGGAAATCTCATGTGAGATTTCTTTTTTTAGTTGATTTTATTATAATATAAAGATATTATATATTTAATAATAAAAAAGAGGTGATTATATGAAGCTTACTTTCTTGGGACATTCGGCATTATTAATTGAGGAAGGAAATTTCAAGGGACTTGTGGACCCCTTCATAACAGGAAATTCTCTGAGTAAAATAAGTGTTGATGATTTAGTGAATATAACCCATATATTTGTAACTCATGGGCATGGTGATCATATAGGAGATACAATTAATATAGCGAAAAGAAATAAAGCATTGATAATTACTAATCACGAAATTTCTGCTTATTTGAGCAAGTTTAAATTAAGAACTCATGCAATGCATATCGGCGGCAGGACAAAGTTTGATTTTGGAACGGTAAAAATGACAAATGCTCTGCACGGCTCCGGTATTTCCGAAAACGGAAATATGATTTACGGAGGCAATCCGGGAGGATTTATTATTGAGGTAAACGGTAAAAAGATTTACCATGCTGGTGATACAGGGCTTACATATGATATGAAACTTTTGGAGGATGAAAAAATAGATGTTGCCTTTCTGCCTATAGGTGGCAATTATACCATGGATATTGAGGATGCTATTAAGGCAGTAGATTTTATAAAACCAAAGACCGTGGTTCCAATGCATTATAACACATTTGGCATCATTAAAGCTGACCCTGAAATATTTAAGAGTAAAGCATCATCGAATGTAATAATATTGAATGTTAATGAAAGCATGAATGTGTAAATGATTGTTGAATAGCAGAAAACTCATATGGTATAATAACAATATCATCAGAACCAGGGAGGTTATATGTTTGCTTTAGTGTTGATATTAAATGATATTTATAAGCTTGATGAAATAAATGAATTGTTTTATAATGAAGAATTAGGAGCTACTTCTATAGACAGTCAGGGAATAGGCAAGGTTCTCTTAGACCATAATATAAATTTACCGATACTTGACAGCGTAAAAAAGTTGATAGACGGCAGAAAACCATACAGTAAAATAATATTCAGCGTAATAAAAGATAGAGAAAAACTTGATGCTGTTATTCAAAAATTAAGGGAAGAATTGGATTATTTCGAAGAACCGGGCACAGGCTTTATGTTTGTAATACCTGTTATAGAGGTTTATAGCCACAGTA